>JAQULT010000009.1 GCA_028718545.1 Fidelibacterota bacterium
TTGGGTCTTCACGCGAATTTATGGGCTGAACGCCGAAGTACATCAGAACCCGCCGTCAGTCAAGCGCCAATCCGGCATAACCGCTCCCTGCGGTCGCTTTTATTCCGTTTGGCACTTGACAGCCGTCGGAACCTGATGTAAATACAGCTGTTGCGGATTCGGAAGAAAAAAATGATTTTTCTTCCGAATCCTTGAACGACATTGGCCGATTCAACCGTCATCTCACCTTTGGAATGACGGTTTTTTTGAACGTTAAAATATTTTCGCTCAATCTGAGCCCATGTAACCCATAAATTCTGGTGAAGAGGCGTTTATTTTGAAATCACTTCGACCACGCATGTTCAATTACCTGCCGTCCGGCGCCATTTCAACGGGGTCAGGAAAGGGACGAGCCGTTCCCGGGGATTGAAGTTCGGGTCATGATAAAATATTCTCAATCCTCCAGTCAGTTTATCATTCGGCGCCAGGGATTTCTCCTGCGCCCAGACCCATAACAAATACCAGTCTTTTCTGTCCCGGGGCAAATATCTGACTCCGGCAATATTGTCCATCCGAAGCGCCACCCCGATGCCGCCGCCGGATTCAGCGGCGAAATCATACCAGCCGGCAGCATGTTCATATTTTACTTTTCCGTCTTCAGTTTTCATCAAATCGGCTATATTTTTGCCTTTTTCATCCCGAAAGGAAGCGGAATAGCGATAATTTTCCGGCAGCACCAGATCATACCTCATTCCAAAGCTGTACCAGCCCCTGGGCCTGACCAGCGGCTGCAGCGCTTCTTTCCCGTTATTCGTTATCTGCCATCGGATATCCAGCCGTCCATCGGGATAAAAACAGAACAACTGCTCGATGAAAGCCTGCATTCCCGCACACTTCATTGGCGCCGGCGGAGCTCCTTGGGTCTTATCGGAACTGTAGGACGGCAAGGTGTCCGCCGTAATGGAATACAACGTCCGGATCGTTGTTCTCACGGGTCCCGCCGATATTTTCAGCAGCGGCGGAGTTCCTTTCCAGGCGTAAGTCGACCAGCAGTAATTTTTACGGTTATGGGACAGCGTAAGATTTACCCCGAACGGATTGTAACCGGTCATATTGACCGCGCGGTTATCGTGATAGATTTCGATTTTCTGCAAACAGCCGTCCTGCCTCCTTACGGCGGCGCCGTAAACCGGGCATTTTATTTCCCAGTTCCTGCCGTTTTCGGAGCGCGCCGCCGGCATGGCTTCTTTGAGGTCTCTTACTTCATCGGCAGAAGTCGAAATGCGATATGAAACTTCTCCCTTCGGAGGAATATCGACGGCAAAACACAGTAGGTCATGCGGTGAAATTCCCTCGGTTTCATCGATGTCGTCCACCTGGGATACGATTTCTTTTTCGCCGGCGAAAACTTTAATCGAAGCCGCATCCGCAAGCCGGGAAAAACCGATATCGCCTATTTTTATGGTGCAGGGTTCATTTTTTAACGGGCACTCCAGCGGATTTTCCAGTACCACACAAACCGTTTCCGCGCTAACCGCTGCCGCTGTCCAAACAATGCCGGTCAGCGCTCCGATAAACATCAATGCCGTATGCTTTAACATCGTCGTTCCTCCTTTTTTCCATTCAGATATTTTGTTTGACCGCTTGACTTCAAGCGGTCAAACGACCGGCGTTCCGCCGCCGGGCCGCGTCCCGATACGTCGGTTCCGTTATTTTTTCACCGTAAACGAACAGATCGAGGTCGGCCGGAATTTTATGAACAAACTCTGGAACGCCAGCCGCTTCGTGTTCATGAACATGGAGGAAGCGCCCGACGGTCTGCCGGACAAGGCGCAGCCGGAACTCCCGGACCGCTGGATATTGTCCCGGCTGAAGGAAACCATCCGCAAGGTGGACCGGTTGCTGGAACACTACCGCTTCAACGATGCGGCAAAAGAGATCTACGAGTTTACCTGGAGCGCCTTCTGTGACTGGTATATCGAGCTGATAAAGGGCCGCCTTTACGGCAAGGATCCGGCAAAGAAAGCGGCGGCGCTGGGCACGGCCGTTTTTGTGCTGCGTAATATCCTGAAGCTGCTGCATCCCTTTGCGCCCTTTATCACGGAAGAGATCTGGCAATCCCTGAAAAACGCGGACGAACCCGATATCATGATTGCGGAATGGCCTTCGCCGGCGGCCCTGCCGCATGACGGACTTGCGCTGAAGGAAATGGAACTCCTGATGCGCTGCACTACCGCCATCCGGACCATTCGCGCCGAAATGAAGGTCCCGCCCTCCAGAAAGGCGGATGTGCTGATCCGCGGCGGTTCAGCGGAAGAGCGCACATTGCTGGAGGATTTGCGGCAGGAACTCACGGCGCTGGCCGGTATCGCGAACCTGGACATCCGCGGGAAGGCGGAAAAACCGCAGCCGTCCTCTTCGGCGGTGGTCGGCGGTTTGGAGATTGACGTGCTGCTGGCCGGACTGATCGATATCGCCAAGGAACGCGAGCGTCTGAAAAAAGAGATCCTGGCCTACGAGGGACGTATCCGTTCGGGGGAAAGCAAGCTCAATAACCCCGATTTTGTCCGCCGTGCTCCGGAGGATGTCGTAAAGCATGAACGCAATAAACTGCGCAATTATCAAGAGAGCCTTCAGTTGCTGCAGGACAATCTGCAGAAGCTTGGAAACGGATAAGCTTGGATCAAATACGATCAGGAATTGCGATTCGGAAAAGGCCGCAGAAGACGCTGTCTGCGCCGTTCTGCCGTTTTAATGAAAGGAAAAAATGACCAAGACCAAACGTGAGATCATTATCAAGGGATTTGACCCCCTTGCGTTATTGGGTGTTCATGACGAAAATTTGAAAGTGCTGCGGGAACACTTCAATGCACAGATCAGCGCCCGGGGCGAACGGCTGATCATTGAGGGACCCTTTGAGGTCGTGGAACAGATCCAGCATGTCCTTAATGAATTGATCCATCTAATTCCCCGCCGTGAGCAGCTGGACCCTACCGACGTGCGTACCGTGATCAACATGGAAAGCGAAGTGAACGAAAAAATGTACTCCGGTCCGGACGACGCCATTATTCTGTTTACCCATAAAGGGATTATCAAACCGCGCACCGCGGGGCAGGAGGCCTATTACCGGGCTTCGCTGGAAAATGACATCACTTTTGTAACGGGTCCGGCGGGCACCGGAAAGACCTATCAGGCGGTGGCCGTGGCCGTTGCGGCGTTAAAGAATCACGAGATTTCGCGCATCGTATTAACCCGTCCTGCCGTTGAGGCGGGGGAGCGCCTGGGCTTTCTGCCCGGCGATATGAAAGAAAAGATCGACCCCTATCTGGCTCCGCTCTATGATGCCATGCGCAGCATGGTGGCTCCGGAAAAATTCAAGGCCTACCTGGAACAGCATGTGGTCGAGATCGTGCCGCTGGCCTTTATGCGTGGCCGTACCCTGGATAATGCCTATCTGATCCTGGACGAAGCCCAGAACACCACGGATCTGCAGATGAAAATGTTCCTTACCCGCATCGGTGTGAATTCCAAAGCCATCATTACCGGCGATATCACGCAGATCGATCTGCCCAATAACCAGCGCTCCGGTCTCTGTACCGCCATTGATATCCTGAAAAATATCGAAGGCATCGCCATCTGCACCCTGGATACCGCCGATGTAGTCCGGCATCCGCTGGTGAAAAAGATCATCGATGCGTACAGCGGCAGGTAGCGATCCACGGATCACACGAAATAAAGAACACGAATTATTTAAAAAGCGGCCTTATCCGCTAAAATAATAATAAGCCCCCGCTTTACGGGGATCCGTACAATTCCCGTACTTTTTTTTCGGTGGGAATGGCGGTTTCTGTTATAAAACCGGGATATCCGAAAGGGGCAGCGGGCCAAAATCGGATGCGGCAATATTGTCCAGCACCTGCTTTTCCGTTTTGGCACCGGGGATCGCGACATGCGCTGCCGGGTGGGTAATGCAGAATCGCAGCGCCAGCTGTGCCTTGCTCTGCTCCGGATATTTATCGTAGAGCGGCTGCATCTGTTCCAATTGCCGCAGATACTTTTCCAGCTTGTCCGGGGACAGGTTCATGCTGCGATGGTCTTCCCGGTCAAAACGCGCGTTCTTATTGAATTTTCCCGTCAGAAATCCAAAGAGGAGGGGAATGCGGACGATCACGCCGATCCCGTATTGTTGCGATTTTTTGAACAGCAGCTCTTCAGCCTCCCGTTCCAGCAGATTGTAGCGGACCTGGATCACGTCCAGCAGATCCTTGTGTTCATCCAGCAGAAAGGCCTGTGTGGTCTCGCCGAAGGATTGGACGCTCCAGCCCGCATGTTTGATCTTGCCGTCCCGTTTCAGTTTTTCCAGTGCGCGCCAGGGATCGTCCCGCTGCAGTTTTTCGGTGTCCGGACTGTGAAGCTGCAGAATATCCAGTGCTTCGAGGTTCAGGCGTTTCAGACTCTTTTCCGCCGCAGAGATAATATAATCGTAATCCGCGTTTTGACGGATCGTGCCGTAGCCGGCATCATCATTCTCCGTGGCATTGTAAAAATCGTTGCCGGCCTTGGTTGCTACGACGATCTTGTCCTTGACGCCCATTTCTTCAATGACGCTGCGGATCAGTTCTTCGGAATGTCCAAAACCGTACACGTCGGCGGTATCGATGAATGTAACGCCGTTCTCGATGGCCTTGCGCAGAGCGGTTTTGGAGATCTCGTCGTCCGTTTTTCCCCAGTTCATGCCGCCGATAGCCCAGGCGCCGAATCCGATCGTCGATACCCGCGGTCCGCGTTCGCCGAGTCGGGTATATTGCATCTCTTACTCCTTTATTTTATTGATGTTGATCGAACCATTCAAGGATCAGTTCCAGACGTTTGACCCTGCGGTCCGGCCGCCCGCCGCGGCTGAGTCCGTGCGAAGATTCCGGGAAACGTACCAGGCGCACATCCCTGCCCATGTATTTCAGGGGCGCAAAGAGCCGTTCCGCCTGTTCCATGGGACAGCGCAGATCGTTCTCGGAGTGGATCAGCATCAGCGGGGTCGTAATGTTCTTCAGATAGTTCAGCGGTGACCATTTCGCATAATTTTCCGGGGTTTCCCAGGGCGTTCCGCCGAATTCATTGATCAGGTCCCAGCCGATATCCGAGGTCCCGAAAAAGGTACCCAAATCGGAGATCGACCGCTGGGCAAGCGCCGCACGGAAGCGGTCGGTCTGCGAGACGATCCAGTTGGTCAGGTAGCCGCCGTAGCTGCCGCCGGTGACGTAGAGGCGTTTGCCGTCAATGTAGGGGCGTTTGGCCAGCTCGTCCACCACCGCCATCACGTCATCAAAGGCCGGCTGCCCCCACTTGCCGGTAATGGCGTCGGCGAAATCCTTGCCGTAGCCCTGGGAACCGCGGGGATTGGAATAGGCGACCACATAGCCGTTGGCGGCGAGAAATTGCATTTCATGGAACCAGGTATAGCCGTACTGCGTCCGCGGTCCGCCGTGGATGTTCAGCAACAGGGGATAGCTCCGGGACTCGTTAAAATCCGGCGGGAACTGCAGAAAGGCGTCGATGCGGACATCCCTGAATTGCATCCGCTCCCGCTGCGCGGGTCGGAAGTGCAGGTCCTCGAGGTATTTGTCGTTATTGAAACTCACGCGTGTAAGATGCTTTTCCGCTTCCGCCAGATTCAGATGCCAGATCTCGTCGGGGCGTTCGGTCTGCGCGATATGCAGCGCAAACTGTTTGCCGTCTTCCGAAGCGCTGTAGGCAATGATGCACTCGGGACCTTCCAGCACGCTTTCGCACTTTCCGCTTTTCAGGTTCAGCGCCATCAGGGGATTGGCGCCTTCGGAGGAAACCGTAAAATACAGATTATCGCCGGCGATCACGGGGGATTGCTGCACAAAGGACGGCGTGATATCACCGAGCGTGAGCATATCGGTCGTGCGGTCAAGATCGCCGCTCAGGTTCCGGATCTCCCCGCTCTTCAAGTCCAGGGAGTGCAGGTCCATATTATCAGCGCCCCAGCTGTAATTCGGATGAAAGTGCCCGAAGAAGAACAGCGTATCACCGTCGGGAGCAAATTTCAGCATATTGACGGGACCGGCCTTTTTGTTGAGCTTTGCAACGCTTCCTTTTGCGGGATCCAGGATAAAGATATCTTCCTCTTCCATGTGCAGTTCCGGGTCCGGATGATCAATACTGACATAAGCCAGGCGCGTGCTGTCCGGCGCCCAGGCAAAGCGGCTGATATCGAAATTCAGGTCGCTGATCTTTTTGGGCGTTCCCCCGGATGCGCGCAAAAGATACAGCTGTGCGGGTTCTTCGTCAATAAAACCATGACCGTCAAGCCGGTAATAGAGCCGCCGGATATCCCGGCATACGGGTTCTTTGCGCTTATCCTTTTCGAAGGGGATCCCCTCTTTCAGTTTTGCGAAAAGCAGGGCGATCTGTTTGCCGTCCGGGGAAAACTGCATGTCCCGGATCTCGCCCTGCGGGAAATCGGCCAGCTTCCGGGATTCGCCGCCGAACATGCTGATACTGCGCAGGGTCTGCACGCCGTCCCGGACGCGCAGAAAGATCAGCTGGCGGCCGTTCGGATTGATGCGCGGCATCAGGTCCAGATGCTTCCCTTCCTCGGTAAAGGGGAAATCGCTTTTTGCAGGGATATGGATGATCTGCAGATTGGAATAATAGCAGAGATCTTTTTTATCCGCACGTTTTTTGACGTAAACAATGCGGTCACCGCGGGGATTCATCTGCGGCTCGGATACAAAAATAAGCCGGTAAAGATCCTCGGCATGGACAGTCTTTTTCATGGAAACTCCTTTTTATGCACGCAGGTGCGAAATTAAGATCTGCAAACCGATAATGATCAGGATAGATCCGCCCAGGATCTCTATCCTGCGCCCGAAAATTTTTTGCAAAATATGGCCGGCCTTTACGCCGATCATGGAAAAAAGAAGAGTGACCGCAGCAATGATCAGGGATGCCGGCAGAATACGGACCTCCAGAAAGGCAAAACTCAAGCCCACGGCAAGGGCGTCGATGCTGGTGGCCAGCGAGAGGACAAGCAAGCGGCGGAAGTTCATCGCAGCGGGATCCACCGCTTCGCAATGTCCGTCACCGCGAAAAGCCTCGCGGATCATTTTGGCTCCGATAAAAAACAAAAGCCCGAACGCGACATAATGATCAACGGGCTCAATATATGCCGCAAAGCTACTGCCGGCCGCGTAGCCCAGCAGCGTCATTCCGCCCTGAAAGAGAGCAAATGCGCCGGAAACCACGAACATGACCCGGGAACTGAAATGCCGCAGGCCGCAGCCGTAGGAGATCGATACGGCAAAGGCATCCATGGCCAGTGCGACGGCAATTCCAAGAACGGTAATGAAAGAAAGCATGAAAAATGAATCCTTTTCGTTGTTTTCCAAATGTACGACATTGCCGGGAAAAGTAAAAAGAGAAAAAAGTTTGCCTTTTCATGGAGCGTGCAGCACTTTTAATAATGCCGCGCGGACTTGCATTTTTCATAAAAATAGCGTAATCTACTCCTGTGAAAAACACCGATCTGAACATGGCGCGCGAATTGCTGGAAAAGGGCAATGACACCTTTGTTGCGGTCAAGAACGGAAATATTCTCTACCGTTCGCAGCGGCGCGGGATACAGCCCTATTTTGACGCTTTGAATGCCTGTGGGGAATCACTCCGGGATTGTTCGCTGGCAGACAGGGTTGCGGGAAAAGCCGCACTGCATCTGGCGCTCTATATCAGCGCAGCCGCTCTGTATACGCCCCTGGCAAGCCGCCATGCCGCCGCTTTGGCAGACACTTTTTTATTCCATTTCGAATACGAAGACCTGGTACCGCATATTGTCAACCGCAAGGGCGACTTTATGTGCCCCATGGAAGAAGCTGTGCTGGATATCGGCAATCCCGGCGAAGCCTTCATCAAATTGCAGGAAACCCTTCGGATCTTACAGAAAGTATGAATTACCGTGATTTTGGGAAAACCGGTCTCCGGCTTTCCGCATTGGGAATGGGTTGTATGCGCCTGCCGCGAATCGGCGGAAGGAATGAATGTATCGATGAAAACGCGGCTGTTGCACTGATACGCCAGGCCATCGACGGCGGCATCAATTATGTCGATACCGCCTGGAACTATCACGGCGGGAACGGCGAACCTCTGGTCGGTAAGGCCCTGCGTGACGGATACCGGCAAAAAACCTTTCTTGCCACCAAATTGCCCGCATATCTTGTCGACGAACGTAAGGATATGGACGATTTTCTGAGCCGGCAGCTGCAGCGACTGGAAACGGATCACATCGATTTTTATCTGCTGCACGCCCTGAGCCGCCAGACCTGGAAAACCGTGAATGAGAACGGCGTTTTTGAATTTTTGGAAAAAGCCAGACGCGAAGGAAACATACGATACGCCGGTTTTTCCTTTCATGACGATTATCCCGTTTTTGACGAGATCCTGAACGCCTACGACTGGGATTTCTGTCAGATCCAGTATAACATTATCGACACCGATTATCAGGCCGGGAAAAAGGGCTTGCTTCAGGCTGCCGCGAAAGGTATCGCTGTGATCATTATGGAACCCCTGCGCGGCGGCGGGATCACGCACAATATTCCGGAGAACATTCAGGCGGTCTGGGACAGTCTGCCGCTCCGGCGCAGTCCTGCAGACGGAGCATTAAGCTGGCTTTGGGACCAGCCGGAAGTGGGGATCGTGCTCAGCGGCATGAGTACGGCAGAACAGCTGGAAGAAAATCTGCAGATCGCCGGACGTTCGGGTATCGGGATGCTGAGCCGACAGGAAAAAGCGAGGATGGCGGAGATCCGAAGGCTTTACCGGGAGCGTATCCGGATCAACTGTACGGGCTGCGGTTATTGCATGCCCTGCCCCCAAGGCGTCGATATCCCGGGATCCTTCCAGTACCTGAACCTGGGTGCCATGATCAACAATCCGCAAGAAGGGCGGCGACTGTATCACCTGCTGGTTAAAGACAAAGGGAAATCGGCTTCGCAATGCATTGCCTGCGGAGAGTGTCTGGACAAATGCCCCCAACGGCTGCCGATCCCGGAAATCCTGCAGACGGTCGTACAGGAATTTGAACAATAGCTGCCGGCCGGCGTTCAACAGTAAAAAAAATGAGGTTATTATGACAAAGAAGATCAAGAACAATGTATACTGGGTGGGAAAGATCGACTGGGATCTGCGCAAGTTCCACGGGGACGATTATTCCACGCACAAGGGATCGACCTATAATGCATATTTGATCAAAGAAAAAAAGACCGTGCTGATCGATACGGTCTGGGAGCCTTTTGCGGAGGAATTTGTCGAAAATCTGCAGAAAGCGGTCGATCTGAACAGCATCGACGCCATTGTCATCAATCACGGCGAAGTGGATCACAGCGGCGCCCTGCCGGAACTGATGAAGCATATTCCGGATACGCCGATCTACTGCACGGCGCACGCGGTAAAATCCCTGAAAGGCCAGTATCATCAGAACTGGGATTTCCGGGTTGTGGACACCGGGGATACGCTGGATATCGGCAACGGAAAATCGCTGACCTTTGTCAAAATGGCCATGCTGCACTGGCCGGACAGCATGGCGGCATTTCTCAGCGGCGACAATATTTTATTCAGCAACGATGCTTTCGGACAGCATTATGCTACAGACAAATTATACAATGACCTTGTAGACCCGTGTGAACTTTTTACCGAAGCGGTCAAGTACTACGCCAACATTCTGACGCCCTTCAGCAAGATCCTGCAGCGCAAGCTGGAGGAGGTACTGGCGCTGAAGCTGCCCATCGAAATGATCGCAACCAGTCACGGCGTGATCTGGCGCGACAATCCGCTGCAGATCGTGGAAAAGTACGCGGAATGGGCAAACGATTATCAGGAAAATCAAATCACGGTAATTTACGATACCATGTGGAACGGCACCAAAACCCTGGCCGAAAAAATTGCCGAAGGTATCTGCCTGGCGGACCCCGGCGTGACCGTCAAGGTTTTCCATCTTGCGCATACGGACCCCAACGATGTGATCACCGAAGTGTTCAAATCCAGAACCGTAGTCGTTGGATCGCCCACCATCGCCAACAGTGTCCTGCACTCCGTGGCGGGATTCCTTCACATGATGAAGGGCTTGAAATTCAAAAACAAGAAAGCCGCCACCTTTGGCTGTTACGGCTGGAGCGGAGAATCGCCCAAAGTGCTGAAAGATCTGATGGAGGACGCGGGATTCCGCTGCATGGATGCGGGTTTGAAGAATTTATGGAATCCGGACGAGAAAGCGAAAGAAGCCGCGCTTGACTACGGCAAAGCGATCGCCGGATTTTAATCATATTAACCGTTCTTTTGCGGGGGGACCGTTTCATCGTCGCCGATGTTCAGGCTGCCCTTTGCATTGCGGACACGGCTGCGTTCGCCGATCAGTGTGTCCTGCAGATCACAGTTTTCCAGTTTTGCATGACTGAAGATCATGCTGTTGCGGATCTTTGAACCGCGAATGCGGACATTTTCCCCGATCGCGACATTGGGGCCGATCTCGGAATTCTCGATGCAGCTGCCATGACCGATGTAAACCGGCTCATGCAGTTGCAGATTATTGTATTGCCCGTGATTTGCCGCGTGTTTTGTCAGCAGATAAGCGCTGGTGGATAACAGAGTTTCCGCGGTCCCGCAGTCGTACCAGGCCCGGATGGGCTCGGCTTTGAATTTTTCTCCTTGATCCATCATGACACGCAGAGCGTCGGTAAGCTGGTATTCGCCGCGGGTCCGGATATCCTTTCGAATCAGCGTGTCAATGGCGTTCCGCAGCTTGCGCTGGCTTTGCAGGCAATAGACGCCGGCGATAGCCAGATTCCCGGGCGGATTCTCCGGTTTTTCTACCATTGCCCGTATCCTGCCCGATTTATCGGTTTCCACGATCCCGAAACGCTGCGGGTCCTCGACCGCTGCAACCGCAATGCGGTTTTCCCGGGGATCCTGAAAACTCCGCAGATCCATATCGATAATCGTATCGCCAAGAATGATCAGTACCGGCTCGTCCCGGTCTTCGAGTCCGTAACGGATCGCATGGGCAAGCCCCTTCATTTCTTTCTGCGTAATAAAGCTGAATTTTCCGGGGAATTCCGTATTGAAATAATCGGTCACGGTTTTTTGTTTGTATCCCACGATCACGGTGATGTGGTCGATGCCCGCAGAAAAGAGGGATTCGGAAATATGCTCAAGGATGGGCTTTCCCGCCACGGGAACCATCACCTTGGGACGATTGAAGGTGTGGGGCTGCAGACGCGTTCCCGCGCCGGCGGCCGGAATAATGGCTTTCATTCAATGCCTTTAACAGTGTAACCCAGTTGTTTAATTGTCGCTTCGATTTGCGCCGTATCGATCCGTCCGCGGATCCGGGCGCTTTTCGATTCCAAATTTACAACAACTTCGATCACCCCGTCAAGGGAAGAAAGACCTTTTTTCACATTCATGACACAGTGCTGACAGCTCATTCCTTCAATATGCACGATATATTCATCTTTTTGCCTCTGATCCGTCACGTCGCAACCCGCTTCCGGAATTCCCCGGTATTTGTTAAGGATCTTCCGCAGCAGCGTAAAGAGCATCAGAGCGCTGAGGATCAGCGCAGAGCCAAACATCAGCCAGTGCGGAAGCATGTGCCCGTGAGCGCCGTGTATCGAAATGCCGGTGAACCAGGATGCCGGCATCCATTCATTCAGTACGGTACCGGCGATAAAAGATCCCAGGATTATCGTGCCAAGATAAACGATGAGCGACTTTTTCCCCAGAGTATTCCCGATTACCGAAATAGTTGCCGCATTGGTGGCGGGGCCGGCCATCAGAAAGACCAGCGCGGCACCGGGAGACAAGCCCTTCATAAGCAGGGCCGCTGCAATGGGTACAGAACCCGTCGCGCAGACATAGAGCGGAACGGAAACGGCCAGCATCACCAGCATGGAAAGATAAGGATTGGACAAGTACTGCAGGAAAAAATCTTCAGGCAGCAGCAGGGAGATCAGGCCGGCGATCAGAATGCCGATAAGCAGCCATTTTGCAATATCCGACAGGAAGTCGACAAAAGCATATTTCAGCATGGCCGGGATCTTTTTCCAGCCGCGCGGCAGTTCCTCTGCATCCGTCCCGTTTATATATTCCTGCGGTTTTTCACCTTCAACCTTATTGGTGAGCATCCCGCCGGCGATGCCCGTAATAAAGGCTGCGATCGGGCGAATGATCGCGAAGGGCAGTCCCAGCAGGGAGTAGGTAACCATAATGGAATCCACACCCGTTTGCGGTGTTGAAATCAAGAAGGACTGCGCCGCACCTTTGGATGCACCGTTCCTGTAAAGACCAACCCCGGTGGGGATCACACCGCAGGAACAGAGCGGCATCGGGACTCCCAGCAGGGAAGCGTAGAATACCGAACGGAGATCACTGCCCCCGAGGTATCGTTTTATACGTTCCGGATGGATGCTGTATTTCAAAATGCCGGCGATCAGAAAGCCCAGCAAGAGGTAGGGAGACATTTCAAGCATTAGATGATAGATCGCATTGATATAATCACGGATAAACTGCATAATACCCCTTTTCAAAGTAAGCGATTTAAACGATAGAGAACGGGGATGTTCCGCGTTTTACGGATTTTCATCTCCCGCATTCTGCTCCACAATGCGGATCTTTTGCCATTTTCCGCTTTGGAAACGCAGAAAAAAGACCACGGAGAGGGACATAAAGACAAGCACTACCGCCAGCCAGGCAATCTCGGGGGAAAGGCGCAGGACTTTCAGGATCAGAAAAATACCGCCGGCCATCAGGTAGTGCATGGTCACGGATACCCGCATTGCCCAGCGTGTATCGCCGGCTCCGCGCAGCACGCCGATAAAGGTAATGATCGCGGCTTCGCCGATCACGTATAAAGCCGCGACCCGAAGCATGAAGATCGCAGTCGGCACCGCCGCCTCAAACACGGCGCTGTCACGGTCCGGCCGGAAAACATCAACCAGCAGTTTCGGGAAAAAGATAAACAGTATCAGAATTATCAGAGAGTAGATCGCACCGGCTTTCAGGCCGGAAAAAGCCGCTTTTTTCGCCGTCGGAATATCCCTGGCGCCCATATAGCGACCGACCAGACTGGTTACGGCCACTTCAATGCCCACAAGCGGCACGTAGGAAACCATATCCCAGTTGAACATAATGGTCGTTGCGGTCGCCGTTACACTGCCCATCGAATGGAAGATCAGGATCATCAGATTGAAAGCAAAAAAGGTCAGCATGAATTCCAGTCCGGCCGGATAACCGAAGTACAACAATTTCTTCATGATCTGCGGATAGATCCGAAAGGATTTTCCCACATGAAAATCCCGGCGGTTCCTGATTCCGAAATAACCCGCAAAGAGAATAATGATACTTATAAAACCGCCCAGCAGCGTCCCGTAGGCCGCTCCGCGGATGCCCATCGCGGGAAATCCCAGTTTGCCGAAGATCAAAACATAATTCATGACAATATTCACGACCATGGCGGCCAGGCCGGCGGCCATAACGATGCGTGTGCGCCCGATGCCGGAAAAATAGGAACTCAAAGCGACCCGTAATAGTCCCATAATGGTCCCGAAAACGACAATATTAAAATACTGGGTCTGCGGACCGATCTGTTCCGCCGGTACATGCATAAAATGAAAGAAGGAGATCGCCAGGGGTTTCAGCAGCAAGATGAGTCCGTAGGCAATGAAAACAAAGATAAAGGCCTGTGTCGTCACCAGCGGACAAGCGTTCTTTCTTCCGGCGCCCAGGTACTGCGCCACCAATGCCGTGGAATAGCCGATGAGTCCCATGAAAAAGCTGATCATGATCATATTCATCATGCCGCCGCCCATGGCTGCGTTCATGACCTCCGGACCCAGGCGCGACAGGAACAGGCGGTCCGTAAACGTCATAAAGGTATCGCAGGCGTGGGAAACCACCATGGGGAGCGCAATCGCAAGCATTTCGCGGATACCGCCGGGAATGGGAAGAGCAGGATTTTTCGTCACAGTATTTTCCATCATTCACTCGCAAACAAGATGAATTATAAGACGGAACGGCGTGGAAATAAAATAAAAAATGGGATATTTTTTTGAGAATATGCGCAGGTTTGTCAGATACCCATGTCCCAGATAAAATGAACCTTTGACTGGCGCAGACTTTCGGCAAGATCGTAACCCAACGCCAAAGTTATTCGGTTGCGTCCCGCAGGCAGCGCAAAAGCGATTCCGATATGATGCCGCAGCGGTATCGCGTGTTGCATCCAGACACCGTCGTAAAAGACGAACATCCGGGTTTCTCCCATCCTATATCCGGCTTCCGCCTGCCAGCCCAGAAAGCGTCCGCTGCGGTATTGCTCAAAATAGGCGCCGCGCAGAAAGACGGCACCGCCGAGCTTGTATTGATCGTACAGAGCAATGGGGCGCGTTGAGGCGGCAAGCCCGCCGAGGACATTAAGATGAAAACCCAGTTTCGAAGGCAGCCAGGATATGCGGAGCTCGGCTTCGCTGCGGGAAAGCAGATGGTCCGGATAGGGCCGGATGCCGGAATTCAGCGCGAGCTGCACGCGGAAAGGACGGGGGGCCGAAGCATAGAACAGGGACAGGTCCGTTCCCGAGCGGCGCTGGCTGACGAAGCCGGAATCCGAACCCGTCTCGGTCGTGGCAATGAATTCATAGCGGTAATCAATGCTCAAATGAGCACGCGAACCCAGATGAAAGGTCAGTCCGATATTCCAGTCCCGCTTCACGTACAGGCTGTCCTGATAGCGTTGGGAAAAAGCCGCATCCACCGAAAAGGGCTTATTCAGGATGTAAGGTTCGGTATAGGCTACATCAATGGCATTGACATGCAGGGTAGGCCGGGACCAGTAGAAGCGGGCGACCCGTCCCAGACCGCCAAGATTGATCAGTTCGCAGGAAAGGTCGCCGATGATCCCCCGGTCTTCGTCCTCCTGCTTGTAGGCCAGGACCGCATCAAAGCGGATGTCCTGTTTGGCCTTCGTATACAGGCGCAGACCCTTGTCGTAAATATCCGCACGCTCTTCCACCTCGAGCAGCGGATTGGCCCGGAGTTCCGCAAGGGTTTCCCGGGTTTTGCCATAGTGGAAATTCCCGGCTTCGGATTGCTGCAGGGAGCGCGTCAGCAGCGAAATTTCCCGTGGGCGGTAATCGCCAAAGACCACGGTATCAATACGGACCTGTTCCCCTTTGGATATCCGGTAGTGAAAATACTCCTCGTCTCCCCGGCGTTCGTAGGCATTCAGGACCAGATTGGCAAAGGGATAGCCTTCATTGCCAAGCCGCAACAGCTGTTCGTCCAGGATCTCCTTTACGGCATTTTCATGCGCCGCCGGCAGGGTATCCTGTTCAATCACGCAAAAATAACGCTCCGCTGCAAGGGGCAGGCCGCACAATACGGTCAACAGAAAAAGCAGAATAAAGAAGGAATGTTGCCTTTTCATCAGAAATACGCCTTTACTTCGAGGTTTGCCGTAAAAATACCTTTTTGTTCCGCCCGTTTCCGGTACTGCAAAAAGGTCCCGGCGGATATATACTCCAGTATGCGTTTTTCAAAACGCAGGGCGCCCGACCAGCTGGTTCCCCGCGGCAGTCCGTCCGCGGTTTCATAGGGAAGGCTGCCCGTGTAGTCGCTGATCACCCGGTCGACGCTGCCGCTCAGGAAAAAGCGCTCTCCGGCTACGCGGTACCAGATCAGATCGCTTTTCAGCGAGATCCGGTGGATCACAAAATCTTCCGTGAAGCGGGTGAGTACATATTCGTATTTGCCTTCCAGCGAGGCCCGCAGTTTTCCGGAAAACAGGTATTCGAAATCGGTGCCCAGTCCGTGGCCGGTGGTGCGGACCCGGTAGCTGTTCAGCGGCATACGGTGCTGATCACGGGTATTGTAGGCATAGAAAAGTTCCAGGATCATTTTATCGGGTTTGTAGCGGTACTGCAGGCGGCGCTCGTTCCGGGTATAGACGTTTTCGTTGTATGCCGTCTGGAAATTCTGGCCGAACTGATCTTCCAGCAACAAGGCCAGGCGGTGACGGCCGTTCACATTATTGAGCGCGGCCTCGTGTTTCAAACGCAGATTTGCGAAAAGCAGGGAAGTGTCGGGCGCTTCGCTGTTGACCTGCGCGTAGAGTACCGGCCTCGGGCTTCGGAAATCGCTGTTGCCGGTATGATTGAACTCAAAGCGCAGCTTTTTCTTTCCGCCCCGCCACTGCAGGGAGCTTCCGAGCTTGCTGACATATTGGTCCTGGCGCTCGTTGCTCAATTCGCTGCGCATGATAAAATTCCCCATTTCATCGGGGACATAATGCCCGAAATCGTCCAGACGGAAGTAACCCAAGCCGTCCCCGACATAAATGAAGACCGCTTCGCGTTTGGTTTCTGAGGTGCGGTTGATATCCGCCCGGATATTGCCGTTCAGCCGGATCCGGGGAAAATTGTAAGCCAGCAGGCCGCTGCTGAGAATATAATGTCCGTCCCCGCTTTCGCGGCGGTCGAAACGGTAGGTGGCCTTGCTGTTCAAACTGATGCGTTTTTCCCAGAAGGCGGTATCGAAACGCAGGGATACATCATGCTTTTGGGAATAGCTTTCAAAAAGGGAATCAGCGCTTTCCCAGTTGAAATCGCGACGGTAGGAATACAGCAGTTCCCATTGTTTAAGGGTGAATCCGGCGCCGGCCGTTTCGCTGCGGTAAGCATTGATATGCGCAAAGACGGGCTCCAGATGGTCGCGCAGAAAATTGGCACGGAAGGCAAAGTTTTTACCGGCCGGGATATTGAGTGCGGCGCGCAGGGTATAATAGGGCAGAAAACCCGCATCCAGCAGCTGTGACCATTGGTAATTCATGCTAAGTCCGGCGGCGCGGATATCCCCTTTTGTAAAGAAGCGCAGACGGCGTTCGCCGGCGGATGAAGCGGCATATTCCAGGGAATTCTGCGAATTCAGCCAGGGAAAGCGGGTGGCCGCAGAAATATTTGCGATTTGGGTAACCGTATCCCCGGCACCGAAAGCCAGGGCGCGTTCAAAGTCCGGTTCGTTCAGGTTCGAAAAGGCGCTGAAATCGCGATCCCTGAACCATCCGCTGCTTTGCAGGGAGAACGATTTACCCAGCGGAAGATCCGCATTCCATTTTACTGCGCCGGCAGCGCGCGGAAGTCCCGGATGATAGTTATTGGCGCGAAAAGAGGAATAGGCGGCTTCGGCCAGCAAACGGCTTTTGCCGTTCTGCCCCAGTTCCAGGTTCATTGCGGCAATTTGCCGGGTAAGGGGCAGGCTGATGCGGCGCCGCGGGAAATACTGCGAAAGCGGATCTTCCGGTGCATAAATATAATACATAAGCCCCGCGTTGTCGTAAGTGCGGATATAACCGCCGTTGCGGTTTTCACGGTAAAAGTAGACGGAATGCGTTCCCGCTCCCGCTCCGGCGTAGACCCAGATATCGCCCGATCGCAAATATTCGCCGGCCGTATCCGCAAATGCGGTTGAGATCGTAAAATATCCGTCCGGGGATTCCATGCCGGAAAGCGAATCGGCGGGAATGTTGACCAGATGGACGTCTGCGGGATTCCGTTCATCATCTTTTTCGCGGATATAGGATGCCTGCAGGCGGATATTCGGACCAAAGCGCCAGGCAGACATGAGTCCCATAGAGGAACGCGGATAAAATTCGTTCACATAATTGTATTCTGCTACGATCCGGGAAGCGGCCGAGATCATGATATCCGAAGAAAAGAAAAGTTCGGCGTCGTTGTAGTACAGGGTGTACATGGACTTTTCCAGCGCCACGCCGTCCACATAGATACGTTCGGACTGCGGGACAATGGTAATCGCGCGTTCGCCATCCTCGGCGATCAGACGGTAAGGACCCTGGTCCGCATCGCGGGCCGGAATCTCCTGCCGGCGGAACTGGCCCCTTGCGCTCCCGGCAAAGGCCGCGCCCTCATAAGCGTCCCCGCGATATCGGAACTGTGCTCCGATCAGTTTCCGCTGAAAACGGCTCCAGTAATTCCAGTCGTTGTTGAAGTAAATGTCGCCGATCTCCGAGTCGAAACGCTCGGAGTAAATACGGATCAGGATATTGTCAACATCCTGCACGGACTGGGTGGAGGCGTAATCCTGAAAGGGAGCGTCCTGGTCCGAGATCACACCGTTGATAAAGACTCCGGGTGAAAGTTCGCCGCTGATACGCAGATCCAGGCCGCCGCTTAAAAGGCTCTGCCCGGTCGATCCCAGTTCGATCTTCCGGGATACGGAGCCGCGCGTGCTTACTCCCGAGAGGTCTCTGCCGGGAAGTGCAGATGCAATTTTTGTTTCTTCCGGGAACCAGGTATCGATACGCCCGATACCCAGATCCATTTTCCGCGGCGCATTCACGGCGCTGTAGCGATAATAAATATCCACCGTATCCCGGGCGGAGGGTGGGATCAGCAGAATAAAACGGCCGTAGAGCGCATCGATCAAATATTCCCGCTGCTCCGCTCCTTTCAGGGAATCCACATAGACCATGCCGTATTGCAGGGGATACAGGGTCTTTCCGGGCTCCAGAAAGAGCCGCTCATGATTCTCATTCCCGGCGGCAAAACGGGTTCCTGCGATAAGGAGCCCCAGAAGCACTGCGATGCGGGTGATTGGGTGTTTCATGAAGATAGCGGGAGGATCACGATCGTCCCGTGGCGGTTAATGAGCGTATAACGGTTCTTGTCAAGTCGAATATAAATCACATCCCGGAGATCGCTTAAAAAACGGCAGTTTCCGCTCCGGGGTTCCCAGATGTAAACACCGTCGCCGCAAACCAGTCCGGAGGATTGCAGGTTCAGCGGGATGAGCTCCCGGATATCCGGTATGTCCGGCAGCAAAAATTCATCCAGGGTTTTTCCATTGGGATCGCAAAAACGCAGTACGGCACGGTCCTTCAGAAAGAGAAGAATGTTTCCGCTTAGCTTATAAATGCGCAGTTCACCGGCAACGCTGCGGTCGCCCCAGCGCTGAAGAAAACGTTCACCGGGGCGGATCTGAAAGATCTCCTGCTGAAAAGCATCGTAGATCAACCAGTCATATTCGGTGTTGACGGCAAATTCCCTTGCGGAAACGATAGCTTCCGGCAGGGCTGTCAGCGAATGCAGATTCAGAAAGCGGTCCCAGCTGATCAAGCGGTTTTGTGCCGCATCCAGAAGCAGGATCTTGTCGGCTTCGGGGGCAAGGGGCTGGCGCGGGTCCTGCAAATTGACGCTTTTGCCAAAACCGCTTTCCGAAAAACGGTTCAGTTCCCGGTCTCCCCGGTAGCGGTATAAGGTGCGGGTTTCGCGGTTCAGGGTATAGATATCTCCCAGATCGCCGATCACGGCCGCATCACAGGCGGCGATCTTCAGCGTGTCGGCGGCCAGCGCCGGCAGCAGCATGAAAATTGCGAAAATAAATCGAAGGAACAGGATCATAAGAAAATTTAGCGCGGGAAATGGGAAAAGCCAAACGGGAAATGCTGACATTCCGCTTCCCTTTTTGGAAGGAAAGGCGTAAATTCGGCTCATGCTGATCGTTACCGCATTATCCATCGAGGCAGAAAGCCTGCTCGCCGAACTGCAGGCGGAGGAAGGGTGCCGGTTCGGCGGAAAATATCCGCTGTACCACGGCGGGGCTCATGATATTCTTGTTTGCGGATTGGGGAAAGAGCGCGCCGAAAGGTGTTTGCGCGAGTATTTGGAAAGCCGCAGACCGGAACGCATCCTGAACGCGGGCGGTGCGGGAATTCTGGATCCCGCCCTTCAGAGGGGTCAGATCTGCGCGATCTCCGAGGTCTGTTCCGAAAATGCGGAGCAAGTGCTTCGGCTGCATCCGCTTAATGGTCCGGGCGCACTGCGCTGTGTCAGCGTAGAAAAAGCGGTCACAGATCCGCGGCGCAGAGAAGCGATCTTTCGCAAGACCCGGGCGGGTATTGTGGATATGGAATGTCTCTTTCTTGCCGGCCTTGCCGCGGAACAATCCATCCCGTTCTCGGCAATCAAAGTAACGAGTGATTTTGCGGATAATAACGTTGAAGGGGATTTCCGGAAACATATCCGGGAGGGGATGAAATTGCTGACGCACTATCTTCTGCAGGATAGTGGAATGATCAAACCATAAAAAATCATTTAAAGAACATCAAAGGAGTAAACAATGAAAAAAAGCGTATTACTGATCCTGATCGGAAAACGCAAGGAATCCGCAGTCAAATTACAACAGGTGCTGACCGCCTGGGGTTGCCTGATCAAGACCCGCCTCGGGCTGCATAACGGCGTCATGGAAAATTGTTCCGAAAGCGGCCTGCTTTTCCTGGAACTTTGCGGCTCCGATAAGGATAATGCGGAACTGGCGCGAAAGGTCAGCATTATTCCCGGCGTCGAATCCAAACTGGTCGTGCTGGAAGGTCCCGACGCAGAATAGACCGCCGTTCTCTCGCCACAGAAAAATCTTCTGTCCGGCTTTAACCCTGCGATAAGAAGACAGCGGGGGATTCGAAGGATCCCCCGCAGCTTCCGTCCGGATCAAAACGGAACGTCGTCCCCCGTTTTTTCATCCGGTTTTGCTTCTACGCCTTCCTCATCCTTTTCTTTCAGCTTTCCCAGCGGTGTCAGCATGTCGGCATAGACCTCGGTGACATAGTGTTTCACACTGTTGTTGTCAGTCCATTCCCGCGTACGCAGACTGCCTTCGATATACAGCTGTTGCCCCTTGGCAAAACGCTGGCTGTAATCGGCCATGTTGCCCCAGCAGACAACACGGTGCCAGTCCGTACGGTTCTGGTAGTCGCCCTTCGCATCACGCCAGCTGAAATTGCTGGCCAGCGTGAAATGCGAGAACTTCCGGTCGTTTTTGAAGGTCTTAAGCTCGGGATCATTCCCGATGTGACCGACCAGGATGACACGGTTTGCGGAATTCCTATTCATTTCCCCCTCCTTTCATGGTTTTGGGTAAACAGGAATATACATCCTTCTTTTGTTTGCATTTCTCGCGGAAATGTATGATTATTTCGATTGAAGTGCAAACGGGAGACCCGAATCTGTGACCGACGTCATTAAAACAAAGCAAAAAATGTTACCGGATAAACCGGGTGTCTATCTTTATTACGATATTCACAAAACGGTCATCTACGTCGGCAAGGCAAAATCCCTGCGTAAACGCGTGCTGTCCTATTTCCGCGAAACGGTCCCGGATCCCAAGACCCGGGTCCTGGTCTCGAAGATCGCGGATATCGAATGGATCATTACGGATTCCGAAGTGGAAGCCCTGCTGCTGGAAAATAATCTGATCAAACAATACGCGCCGCGTTATAACGTCATGCTCAAGGACGACAAGAGCTATCCCTATATCTGTATCAGCAACGAGCCTTTCCCGCGCGTATTCTCCACCCGCAATGTGCAGAAGGGCGAGGGGCGCTATTTCGGTCCCTACACGGATTCCGGACATATCCGGAACCTGCTGCGGATCATTCATAAGATCTTTCCGGTGCGGATCTGCAGAAGAAAGATCGCAGCCGGCGGGAATCCCGGGGACGAGCCCTGTCTGCAGTATCATCTCAAGAATTGCGATGCGCCCTGCATCGGCGGGATATCGGTGGAGGATTACGCCGTTTTTACCGAAGAAATCGAGCGTTTTCTCAACGGGAACACCCGGCCGGTGATCGAGCGCCTGACGCTGGAAATGCAGGAAGCTTCGGACAGCATGCGCTATGAAGATGCCGCTCGTATCCGCGACCGCCTGCAGGTGCTGAAAAAATACACGAACCGGCAATCGGTGATCCAAACGGATTTCCGCAGCCGGGATGTACTGGCGCTCTCAGTTGCCGAACATGACGCTATCGTGGTGATCTTCCGGCTGCGGGAAGGCGTACTGACCGGACGCGAGCGCTTTCATCTGAAGCATATCGAAGACAGCGAGCCGCAGTATATCCTGCAGGATTTTATCCGTCGCTATTACGCCGGCACACAACTGTATCCCGATGAGGTGTTTGCCGATCTTGAAGAGGATATTCCGCTCTTTGAGGATTATCTGAAAAAGCTGTCCGGCAGAAGCATCCGCATCGTCCGTCCCGAACGCGGCAAAAAGGCGCAGCTCTTCACCCTGGCAAAAAAGAACGCCGATATGCTGCTGAAGGACGTGCTTCTGCAGAAAATGAAGCTCAGCATCAAGCCGGGCAAAATGGTGGAATCGCTGCAGCAGGCGCTGAATCTGGCCGCACCGCCGCTGCGTATCGAAGGGTTCGATATCTCGCATCTGCAGGGTAAAGAAACGGTGGCTTCCATGGTCTATTTCGAGAACGGCGCGGCAAAGCGTTCCGAATACCGCAAATACAATATCCGTTCGGTGGACAAACCCGACGATTTTGAAAGCATGCGCGAAGTGCTGTGCCGCCGCTACACCCGGCAGCTGCAGGAAAACGCCCTGTTGCCGGACCTGATCCTGATCGACGGCGGAAAAGGCCAGCTGAGCGCGGCCAAAGGCGTGCTGGACGAACTGGGGCTGAACAATATTCCCGTCATCGGACTGGCCAAGCGGCTCGAGGAAGTGTTCATTCCCGGCTACTCCCAGGCACAGAACATTCCCAAGACCTCACCCGCCGTGATCCTGCTAAGGCGCATTCGTGATGAAGCGCATCGCTTTGCCATTACCTTTCATCGCGATAAACGCGGAAAAGCGATGGTGAAAAGTATTCTGGATGATATCCCCGGTGTCGGTGAAACACGGAGAAAAAGTCTCCTGACCACATTTGGGTCAATACAAAAGATCACGGAAGTATCCGCAGAAGAGATCGCTAAACAGGCCGGGATCCCCCTAAAACTTGCAATCAAAATTTTAGACTACCTCACACAGGATAAGCATGAAAGCTAGCGGAATCTACCGACTCCAACTTTCGAACCGTGAGATCCCCATCGAACTGCAATACGGTTATAGAAGACGCCTGACCTTAACGGTCTATCCGGACCGGCGGATCGTTGCCCGAATTCCTTATGGATCCCCCAAACGAAAAGTCGAAGAATACTTTCATAAAAAAACACGTTGGATGCTAAAGCATCTAAAACATTTTGAGCAGCATCCTCCCGAAAGCGAAAAGACCTATAGCGAAGGTGAAGAATTCGACTATCTTGGGAATAAAGTTAAACTAAAATTGACCACGGGCGCCACCCGGATCGCGCTTAGGGGTGAAGACCTCATCGTCCGCGTGAAAGACCCGGCCGACAAGGACATGATCGCCCGGGTAATTGATCGCTGGTATCGCAAAAAAGCGATCGAGGTACTAAGCCCGCGATATCATGAAATGCTGGATCGTTTAAAATATCTTGAGCTTCCCGAAACCTCCTTGCGTTTTTATAAAATGAAACGCCGCTGGGGAAGCTGCAGCGCAAAGGGCGTTGTCACCCTGAATACGGAATTGATCAAAAAGACGCCGGAATCGATCGATTACGTGATCCTGCACGAGCTCTGCCACCTGAAGGTGCCGGCGCATAACAAAGCGTTTTATGACTTGCTGGAAAGCGTTTTGCCCGACTGGAAGATCCGGCGCGGAAAACTGAATGGAAGATAAAGGTTTAATGGTAATTTTTTAAGGTTATTTATATTGGGCTCGCCGCATCAGCGACGACGCGTTAAGAAAATCCGATGCGTGAACGTTAAAAAATACTTAGGTTGAGCAAAGCGAGACCATTTAAGTATTTTAGTGAACGAAGAGGATTTTTAGCCAAAGTCGATTAAGCGGCTGACTTTCTTTTGCTTCTCCCATGGGGATCCCCCCGGGATTTTCTTTGGTCAGCAAAGAAAAGAAGGGGTCTGTTCAGATCACATGATATATTTACTTTACTATGGATGTGATGCAAAATATTACATTCGTAACTTTGTTTACTTACTTTTTTTCTTCTTTTTTGTGCTGAATGATTTAAATTCGAAGCGGAAGCCATCGGAAAAAAACAATATGATTGATATCAGAAAAAACGACGAGCTCGAACTGAAAATAGAAAGCATCGCCTTCGGCGGAAAGGGTATCGCGCGGAAGGACAATTTTGTGATCTTTGTGCGCGATGCGCTCCCCGGCCAGATTGTAAAAGCCCTGATCATCAAAAAACGGTCCGGCTTCGCCGAAGCGATCATCACGGATGTCATTCAGCACTCCCCGGATGAAATTCCCGCGCCCTGTCCCTATTTTGGTGATTGCGGCGGATGCCGTTTCCAGAACCTGGCCTATCCCGCACAGCTTGCGATGAAAACCGCACAGGTCCGGGAAACTTACGCCCATCTTGCCGGTATGCCGGACATTCCTATCCTTCCCGCACTGCCCGCTCCGGAGATCTACGGCTACCGCAATAAAATGGATTTTTCCACCGGCGTGTCGCGATGGATACAAAAAGAGAACGACAGGGGCGGCGACCGGGATTTTGCCATCGGACTGCACGCGCCCGGGCGCTTTGACAAGATCCTGGACATTGACGCCTGTCTCTTACAGGATGAAGAGCGGAATGCGATCTTTCATGAAATTCGCGAAATAGTCCGCGAAGAAAATCTTCCGCTGAACAACCCGCGCGAACAAAGCGGCTTTCTGCGGAATATCGTGATCCGCAAGGGCGAACATTCCGGCGAGATCATGGTAAATATCGTGACCCGCTATGAAAATAAAGATCTTTTGGATGCATGGATCGCACCGTTGACGATAAAATTTCCGGCCATCTGTTCCGTGGTGAACAATATCACCAATTCCATGGGCGACCAATCCGTCGGGGAGAAAGAAGTGCTGCTCTTTGGAAAGCCCGTGATCCACGACTGTCTGGGCGGAAAAAATTATGAGATCGCCGCGAACGCCTTTTTTCAGACCAATACCCGCGCGGCGGAACAGCTGTACGAAGTGGTTCTGGACTTTGCGTCCCCAAGGGAAACGGATGTGGTCTGGGACTTTTACTGCGGCACGGGCTCCATTGCGCTGTTCATTGCGGAAAAGGTAAAAAAAGTGTACGGATTCGAACTGGTGGAAGACGCGGTCAGGAACGCGAAACGGAATGCCGTTCAGAACGGCGTGGAGAACTGCGCATTTTTCACGGCGGACCTGGACCGCTTTCTGCAGCAGAACCCGGAACTGATCGCCGGACTGGAAAAACCGGACCTGGTCATCGTCGATCCGCCGCGCTCGGGACTCAATCCGAAATTTTTGCAGCAGCTTATCGGGCTCCGCCCGCCGAGGATCGTGTACGTCAGCTGCAACCCCGCCACCCAGGCCCGGGATATTGTGCTGTTATCCGAAGCGGGATATCGGACGGAAAAGATACAACCGGTCGATATGTTCCCCCACACCGCGCACATCGAAAGCGTAGCGTTGCTGCTGGGGGGAGAATAAAGAGAAAAGAAATGCCGGTCGACCGCACGCAGGCGAAGGCCGTGAGCGGTATTATCATTTCAGTTCGTACGTATGATATATATATATTTATATGATATCCTCATAACAAACAAAACAATTGACAATATCTTTTATATTCATTATACTTTACCAGAGATACTTAATAAATACCGGCCATGGAAAATAAAATGTACATGGATTGTTGGTTGATAGTGAAAGGGCGTTCACTATTGTGCCTGTAGGCGTTAAGGACAATTTTTAGCATGAAGGGATACGAAGCACAATGGGGGGTGTGCATTATTTATATTATAGTGTCTGTCCAACAAATTTTTAAAGGGGTGCAATAGGTAATTGATATGTATCAAAATGTTAAATCTTTTAGTATTTCAATTTTATTTTTATTGTGTATTTTAATTTATTCTTGCATCATATTCCCAAGTCATTATACAATTGATTTGTGTTATAATATGCTTGATGAAAATTCTAATTGGCAAATATATGCTGATAATAAAGAATTAACTAAACAATATAATATTTCAAATAATCAATACGATGATGCTTACTCACCATCCTGGTCGCCCGATGGTAAATATATAGCATTTAGAAATGATTTTGGTCTTGGAGTATCTGGTTCCAGTATCAATTTATATGATGTTTTGTCAGATAGTTTAATTAATATTACCCCTGAGTTCACATCAGGAGAAAGTGGAAGGCCATTACTTTGGTCGCCTGCTGGCGATAAAATTATTTATTATTATCATAAAGTTGGAGAACCCTATTTTTACTATATCATGAACTTTGACGGCTCTAATAAGATAAAACTTTTTGAGAAGCAAAAAGATGAGAATATTATATCTTTTTGTGATCAAGGCACTGCCCTTCTTTATTCAAAAGAACAATCACTATATAAAATTAATATAGATAATCTGACTTCTGAATTGATAGTAGATTTTTCTACTTTAAGTAATTATTCAACATATGTTGATGATTATAATGATGACAATTCTACAATTTTATGCCATGATGATTCTAGCAGATGGAATGGAGGGGCAACTTTTATTATAAAAGAGATAAATCTTGAGTCTTTAAATATTGACACTTTAATACAATCAAGTGAAAATAATCTATTATTTTTTCCTTCATATTCAAATGACTACACTAGAATATCTTTTTTCGAAAAAAACCATGATTCAAACATACAAAAGCTCCTTATAATTGATGGAGAAGATAATATTCATGAAATATATTCTTTTCAATCTGAGACAATGAATTTTGGTCATAATAAGCCATTGTTTAGTCCGTATAATAAATATATATTATTTGAATTAATTACTAATAAATCAAATTCATCTGGAACACACATGTCAACAACTAATACTATAATTATTAATATTATTACAAAAAATACAGTTGAAATTATGAACGCGCAAAACGCCCGATGGAATCCGCAGAAAAAATTCTAATCAAAACGTGAAGGAGAAAACATGAAAAAGGTTTTTTCTAAAATTTCTGTTATAAAGTATTTTGTTGTTTTTATCATGTTGGTTTTTGGGTGAAATTTATTTTCTGAAGAATTGCTATTAGAAAACAAAGATTTGTCTATCGATGCTCGTATCAATAAGGTTAATCAATTGATTTTAGAGAAAGGATTAAGATGGGAAGCGGGGAAATCATCAATATCTAATTTAAGTCCAGAAGAATTTAAAAATATTAGTTCAGGTGATATTGGTAGTATTGAAAATGTTCTCCGAAATGATAATGGGGAGCCACAAAATGTCATATATCTTCCATCGACAATTCCAAATTGGAAAGACTACATGAGTGAAGTAGAGCTTCAAGAATATAATAATTGTTGGGCACACGCAGTTACTGGTGTTATTGAAGGATTGGTTAATTATTATAAGGAATCTAATACTGGTATTGATCTTGATGAAATGTTTTTAACTGATAGCATTGATTGTGCATGTTGTGGAAGAAATGGAGGCATCCCAGAATGTGGTTTTAGATTTATAAAAGATCACAAAATTAGATCCGAACAAAACTTGAATACTGGTGTTAATTATGACAACGGTTATTTTACTATTTCAAGTTATAATGTACAATCACCAACAACTTCAAATTCAATAAAAGCTGCACTTGCATCTAGCCCTGTATATGCGTCAATGTATATTTACCCTGATTTTCAAGATTACGCAAGTGGTATTTATGAAAATACTTATGGCACATGTATCGGTTCACATGGAGTTATAATTGTTGGATATAATGATAGTGAAGGTTATTGGATTTGTAAAAACTCTTGGGGAGAAGATTGGGGAATAGATGGATATTTTTATATTGCATATGGCGAATGTGGTATTGATTCAAGACGTTGTGGATCTGCATCTGTAAATAGTGATAGTTGTTTGTCGAAAATCACTCCATTACTTATAAATGATTTAACTGAAGCTATAAATTATAGTTTCAGAAAATATGAGGATGCATACTTCGTATCAGGTTCACAGACTATGTCAGCCACTCCCAATTCAATTATTACTAATTCAGCTTTTCATATTAAATCAAATGCGACGTTGAACTTCAATCAATACTCTATTTTAACCTCTGGAGGTTCAATTTATATTTCAAATGGAGCATCACTAGTACCTGATATTCGATTGATGAATGGTACGTTAATTGATGGGCTGTATCCAAATTTAGTATCGGCATTTGATATGGGTTCAACAGTTGAGATTCATAATGATTTAACAATGAGTGATAATTATACGCTACCATCAGGTAAAACCTTAAAAGTATTAAAGAATTCAGATATTAAATTCCCACCAGGAAAGTATTTAAACGTTAACGGTACCCTGAACGCTGATGGTGCTAATTTCACCAGCACATCCGGAACATGGGGCGGCATTAAATTTCAAAGCGGTAGCAGCGGTTGCTTAAGAAATATTGAAGTTTCCAATGCCTTATATGGGTTGTACTTTAATAATGCCAGTCAGGACAGTGCAAATCCCGCGATTCGTCTGGGTCCATCTTTTATCCAGAATTGCTCTAATTACGGAATATATATCTATAACAGCTCACCAAGAATCGACTCTTGCTGGGTGTTTGATGAACCAATATATATTAATAATGGACATCCTCACATCACCCAAGGATATTTCGACGACTGGGCTTCATATGGACAATCTGTGACATTATACAGCGCATCGCCGACATTTTATAAAAACGAGATCATTTCCACTCAAGCGCAAGTAACAATTATGGCAACAAACGGTAGTGATCCGTATTTTGGCAAAAATCCGCCGGGACTTAATTTATTAAGTGCAGATGAATATGCAGAGGGAGTTATCTGGGCCCTTTCAAGTTCACATCCTGTTTTAGGAGATGTAATGGATGATCCTCCTGGTTGGCCGCCACCGCCTTATTATGGAACTCAAAATGCCATTATCGGAGGATTGTGTGCATCACCGGCATATGCAGATGCAACGTCATCAATAAAAGCCCAATACTGTTGGTGGGGACAAACACCACCACCTGATTGTTATGGTAATGTTAACCACTTATATCACATGACATCAGCCCCGCCCAATGTGGGCAGTAGTTTTTATAAAAGCGTATCTACTCCCTTAGAAATAAACGTTTTTGAAGATAGCAGTAGGGTAGTAGCAAATTCAATGTTAACTATAGCTGGCGAGAAAACCAGAGAGGGTGATTACGCTTCTGCCAGAGAACTTTTGTCAGAGGTGATCACCCGTTATCAGGCTTCATCTTATGCGCATAAAGCTTTGAGTCTTGGAGTCCGCTTGTGCATCCAGCATAAAGAAAAGGATGTAATCGCTTTCATAGATGACCTCCTTAATAATGTTCAGGATAAGACATTGAAAGCTGCTATAAAATCAAGAAAGATATCTCATTTAAGGCATCAGCAAAGAATTAATGAAGCAATAGCCATATCAGAGGAAATGCTGAAAGAAAACGCCGACACCGAATATGAGCTTTACGCCCTGTTCGATCTGTTTAATTATC
The DNA here is from genome assembly GCA_028718545.1 of Fidelibacterota bacterium. GTDB lineage: Bacteria > Fidelibacterota > Fidelibacteria > Fidelibacterales > Fidelibacteraceae > M50B103. The sequence goes on from JAQULT010000009.1 coordinate 29,396, forward strand.
ATCATAAAGATTTGAATAATAATGAATTAGCAGATGAATATTTGTCTCAATTAAAAGATAAATATCCTGATAATAATTTGACTATGATAGCCAGATCTGATGTTGGTGAAGATATTTCCAATATAAAACTGGCAAAACGCGTGCTTCCGGAAGAGCCCCTTATTGAACAAGAAACGATCCTGCCGGAGGCATTTGCCCTGCATCACGCCTATCCCAACCCTTTCAATCCTTCGACCTGCATACGTGTTGAGCTTCCCGAATCCGGCGAGCTTGTCCTGGATATTCTGGATATCCGCGGCAGGGTCGTGGATCGTATGCTGTTAAATAAACCGGCCGGCACGCATGAGATCCCTTATGCTCCGAAACAATTATCCACCGGTATCTACTTCATCCGCGCCCGTTTCAAAGATCAGATACAGATGCGGAAGATCATGTATTTGAAGTAATATCTAAAATGAGAACAACAAAAAGCTCCTCTGCGGGGGCTTTTTTTATTTGTCCGGAAATTCTTTTTACGATATAGGGCCCGTGGATATGTTTCCCCACACCGCGCATATCGAAAGCGTTGCGCTGCTGGCGATGAAAAAATGAATTTGGGCACGCAATAGAGTAATCATATTTCCCCCATTGCGCCGCGAAGCGGAGAAATAAAGACAAGGGGAATATTGATCGGCGGCCCGCATGAAAACACCCGGATCGTGTTGCATCATTCCAATTTAATTGTATGAATATATATATGATATCCTTATAAAAAACAAAACAATTGACAATATCTTTTATATGCATTATACTTTACCAGAGATACTTAAATAAATACCGGCCATGGAAAATAAAATGTACATGGATTGTTGGTTGATAGTGAAGGGCGTTCACTATTGTGCCTGTAGGCGTTAAGGACAATTTTTAGCATGAAGGGATACCAAGCACAATGACAATGCTTTTTGTATTCTGTAAATTACAATGTTTAATAAATACAATGAGGCAAAATGGGAAGCAGTCATCGGCATTGTCAGGTGTTGGAGTCATGGAAGGGACGTTTGTCCAAAGGACAATAAAATAATGTACGCACCTGTCGTAATAAATGCTCAGATTATAAACCGGGGAAATGGGATGTGTCTCTTAATTTACAATGAAATTTGTCCAATTAACTTTGAAGACGTTCAGTTGCACTTACTTGTTGAATTCAGGTAATAAATAATATTGTATAATGGAATATGTATAATAAACAAAATCAGAGGTCAGAATGAAGAATGTATCATTTGCTTTGCGCAAAATAATTCGTTTAGTATTGCTTGTGCTAATTTCAAGCATGGTGCTTTTTGCACAAGGAAAAAATTATTCTGTGAACGAAGGGCTACCTACAATTAAGAATTACCCTGAAGAGATTCAATCTTTTGATTCAATAAAAACATATTATTTTAATAACTGTTTTGAATCTAAAAATAAGATGAAATTAAAAAAGGATATACCTGATGAATTTATAAAGGAATTTGCGGGCTATTTAACTGATTTTTATATTCAGTACACTAATCTTGAAAAAAAAGGGTTTAAATATCAATATATGAAGGAGTCATATGGAATAGGAGTGGAAATGATGAACAAATTATATAATTTGCCCTATCCCTGGAATATAATGATGCTAACACAAGGATTTGCTTTAGCAAAAATTGTTGATGATAGAAAAATGCCTAAGAAAAATGGTTTACATCCTCCTAATGCTGCTTTTGAATATGTTTTGGAGGCTTTAGTTATAGAAGATATTTTTAATTCTCATAAAGCTGATACGATTTATATTAGGCATAACGAACCAATTATAGAAAAATACTCTGAATATTCTGAAATGTATATTTTAATTTCGTTTAAGCCTGGAGGAACCATTCAACGTGCTGACTCAGTCCAAAATATATATGTAATTGGTGGTAATAATGAATTCATGTTTGTTGAAAATGATAAGATTTATGATCCGAATAATATTATAAAAGAGAATAATAAAGGATATATCAAATTTAAAGAGGATCTTTATAGTGTTTTACCAAAAAACAGCAAATTAAGGAAACAAAAATGAGAATAATAATAATAATTGTAATACTAATTTTATTTTCTGTTACAGCATATAGTATAGACTTATACCCATATTATTTAAGATTTGCACCTAATAATGGTAATGGTTTTATATACAGAGATTCATGTTATACAGTTGAAAATTTAGAGAATTGGAAAACATACTATACGCTTTTTTATGAATTTTGGTATTCACCTTTTCTTTTCCCTATACAAATTGATTATGAGCTACTTGATAACCCTTTAATGCCTCAATTATCTGATATACCAAGAGAACAAGCAAAATATGCCGCTGATGATGCATTAGAGAAATGGAATGAGGTGTTTGATAATTTAGATATATTTCAGGAATTCGATAGTACAATAACTTATGGAATTCAAATTTAGGTAGTTGGTGCTTTAGAAGATTATCCTTTTCTGACAAATGTATCTTGGAGTGGCCAGGCTACTTTATGTATTAATAGTTTTTCAATAGAATTGACCCGATCGTATTTTTTTTGTGATTATTTATCGTCTGTTGATCCTCCCTTAAGATTAAGCAACATTTTTTCTGTAAAAAGGACTAAGGTTTAGGATTTCAAATTCAGTTTCAAAGCTCATATATTTTCTCCCTGTCATCCTGAACTTGTTTCAGGATCTGCGATTTTCTTGCTTCCGGACAACTTTATCCCTATTCAACACCTCCGGTGTTCTTATTATTAGAAAACCTTTTCTATGCTATTGGATCCCTGCCGGGATCGCTTGAATGTTGAATCTTGAATTTTAAATCGGCTGAAATTGCCTGTTCAACCCCGCTGGTGTTGCTGTTTGTTTTATTCCCTTTTCTATTGGTATTTGTCCCCTGTCGGGGACGCGAAGATCCTTGCTTTACTAAGCACTTCCCCTCTCAGCGCCCAGCCTGTCCGCCGAAGCCCCGATTGATCGGGGCGCAGGAGGATGCCCAGCGCTCCGGCTATGTGTCGGTTTGACGATCTTTTAAATTCTTTGCTTTTAATTTCATACAAAATGCATAATTTATGCATATGATAACCGAACTGATACTTGCCCTTAGCGGTCTGGTGCTTTCTGCCTACTTCAGCGCCTCAGAGATCGCGGTGATCACCGCCAGTCCCCTGCAGCTGAAGAAATGGCATACCGAAAAAAAACCTTTTTCGCACATGGCGGTACAAATGTACGAAAACCGCCAGCATTATGTCACGCTCATTCTGGTCGGCAACAACCTGACCAACATTATTACCACGACTTTTGCCAGTATCCTTTTTACGCGTTACGGGCTCTTTAACTGGTGGCAAACGACCCTGATCATCTCTGCGGTGATTCTGCTGTTCGGCGAGGTGATCCCAAAATCCCTTGTCCGTGTAAAGCCCAACGCCTATCTGCTTTTTTCCTCGGCGCTGATCGGCATTCTTGGCTATCTGCTGCAGCCGGTGGCCCGCATGTTCGAGGCGATGACCCGCAAACTGATGCGGCTTTTCCGCAGCAAACAGGAGCCCATGAATATCATCATCCGCCGCGAGGAGATCGAGCAGAGTATTTATGAAAGCTACGAAAGCGGTGTCCTGAACGACGCCAAGAAAAAATATATCGACAACGTCTTCGATTTTTCCGATACGGATGCCGGTGAGATCATAACGCCCCGCACCGATATCGTGGCGCTGCTGGTGGCAAAAAAATGAATTTAGTCACGCAATAAAATAATCATATTTCCCCTTTGCGCCGCGAAGCGGAGAAATAAAGACAAGGGGAATATTGATCGGCGGCCCGCATGAAAACACCCGGATCGTGTTGCATCATTCCAATTTAATTGTATGAATATATATATGATATCCTTATAAAAAACAAAACAATTGACAATATCTTTTATATGCATTATACTTTACCAGAGATACTTAATAAATACTGGCCATGGAAAATAAAATGTACATGGACTGTTGGTTAGATAGTAAGCGGGGCTTTACTATTATGCCTGTAGGCCTTAGGGTCAATTATTAGAATGAAGGGATACCAAGCACAATGAGAATTCTGAAATTATTTTTGTTAACGGCAGGGTTGTCTTTGCTTGTATTGGCTTCCTGCGATCTGTTCATTCCCAAAACGGAGCCGGGCAGCCGCAATTATGAATGGACGCTGGATACGCTTTATATGCCGATGAATTATATCAGTTCGGTCTGGGGCGCCTCGCCCGATGACGTATGGGCGGTTGGTGCGGGGGGAACGGAGTACGACCGACTGCTGCATTATGACGGTACCCAATGGTCGACATACACGAATGAAATTATCTGGTGTGATGGTAGAATAATTTTTGGATTTTGCGCGGATGATATATGGATGGGCGGGCAGGCAGGCTGGTTAGAACGTGGCGCGGGGATATGGCATTATGACGGCCAACAATGGAAACAGCATTATGTGTACAGCCCGGAAGAACCCTATCGTGCAATCTATATTCATGATATATGGGGAAGTTCACCCGATAATGTATATGCCTGCGGCTTAAGGACGTTTTACGATGAAACGAACATTTTTTTGTGTAAGGGATTTGTATTGCATTACGATGGGACTGCGTGGCGTGAATTAGCACGGGCGGATTTCAATTCACAATTCCTTAGAGTTCGAAATGAAAATGAAATTGTTTATGTTACGTCATACACTATTGATCCGGATACACTTAGCGGTGGTGATTATGAATTTTATCAAGTAAAAAATGATAGCAGTTTTTATAAAATAGGTTCTTATAAGGAAAGTAAAATTCGCTGGATTGGTTTAAGCAGCATTGATGAAAAGGTTTATTTAACAATAGGACAAAATGCATATCGATATAAGAAAAATAAATTTAAACATTTTCTGTATGTGGATAATGAAAAATTTTACAATAATGTTTATGGTCGGTCAGAAAATGATGTATTTCTGAGTATGCGTGATGGCATAATGCATTACAATGGCGAGGACATAGAATATATTTATGAATCCCCGTCGAATGATATGGATATTTTTGGAACTCCATTAATACTCGAAAATGATATATTCTATTCAGTGCGCTATCCGGGTTTTAATGAATTGGTTTTACATGGACGGTTAGTTGAAGAGTAAAGCAAATTGGATGATAATATTTAAAATTAAAACAGGAGCAAAATCATGAAGAAGTTCAATTTGATTTGTCTTGGCTTTTTTTCAATTAGTAGCCTGATTGCGGCAACAACTCAAACGATCTATCTTAATTTCTATGAACAAGTTATTATCAGACAAAAAGATGGAGAATCGTATTCCAGGCAATACTCTGAGGGGATAGGTAAAGATACCATTCCACAATATCCCCTTGGTACATTCATTTATAGAAGTGTTTTTAAGTTTGATCTATCAGATATTGATAATCATGCGATTATTAATTCGGTTACTGTATATACTAATTGTAGCGGATCAGGATATACTTTTAGGCTTACCAAAATTTCATCATTAAGCCCGGGTGATAGTGAAATATGGAATGATATTGGAGCCGGTACTGTGTTATGTTCTGGACTTGATTATGGTACTAATGTGACTAATTCCGATGCGTTAAAAACAGCGATACAGAACGCCCTGGTAAGTGATGAATTGATTGTTGGGGCCTTGTCTGAGGCAGAAACCACTATAGGATCAGCCTCTGATGTTTATATTCAGCTAGAAATCGAGTATACAGTACCTTTACTTAGTCTACAGGCGAAAAATGATTTATATGGCGTAAATGGAGGAAATATTGGTGTAGGGGTTAAGGACAATTTTTAGTATGAAGGGATACGAGGTACTATGAGAATTCTGAAATTATTTTTGTTAACAGCAGGGTTGTCTTTGCTTGTATTGGCTTCCTGCGATCTGTTCACTCTCAAACCGGAACCGGGCAGCCGGAATTATGAATGGACGCTGGATACGCTTTATATGCCGATGAACTCTCTCTATTCGGTTTGGGGCGCTTCGCCCGATGACGTTTGGGCTGTTGGGCCGGGAGGAACGCAGTATGATCGACTGTTGCATTATGACGGTACCCAATGGTCGACTTATACGAATGAAATTATCTGGTGTGGTGGTCAAACACTTTTTGGGTTTAGCGCGGATGATATATGGATGGGCGGGGACGCCGGCTGGCGGGATCACGGGGCAGGAATATGGCATTACGACGGTAATAAATGGGAAAAATATTATGTATATAATCCCGATGAAGATTATTGGGGTATTGATATAACTGATATTTGGGGGAATGATCCGAATGATGTTTATGCATGTGGGATTAGAGGCTTCTATAATGGGACGAACTCTTGGTGGAAGGGATTTGTATTGCATTACGATGGGACTGCGTGGCATGAAATAGTGCGGACGGATTTCAATTCACAATTTCATAGAATTAGAAAGGAAGATGACAAGGTATATGTGTTTTCTTACGGGATCAATTATGAGACCGGTGATGGTGATGTTGAATTTTATCTGGTAAAAGAAGACAGCTTAGAGCAAATATATTCCAATAAAGAAAGTGAAATACGCTGGGCGGATTTGAGTAGTATTGACGGAAAGGTCTACCTTATAATCGATAGTGATGTGTATATGTATAAAAGAAACAGATTTGAACAATTCTTGCATCTTGATAATGAAGAATTTATGCAACATGTTTGTGGGCGGACAGAAAATGATATTTTTATACCAATGTATGACGGAATTGTTCATTATAATGGTACTGATATGGAGTATATCTATAGATTCCAAGATAAAAACTTGCGTTTTGCCAGTATGCCATTAATTCTGGGAAAGGATATATTTTTTGGTATCCTTAATCTGGAATCTAGTGTATACGAAATGGTATTACATGGCAGACGAGTGGAAGGAAGATCAAAAAAATAATAAAAGGAGTAAAATGATGAAAAAGGTAAGCTTAATCTGTTTTTTCCTTCTTTTCTCAATGAGTTGGGTTTTTTCTCAGACGGTTGAAAAGACTACCACATTGTATCCAAATCAAGGGACAATAACACAAACTAATACAAATAATTATTCTTATGGTGGTTTCTGGTCACTTGGGGCAGATACGACCCATGTAGATTCGACTACCTACGACACAAATGTTTACAGAAGTTATTATGAATTTGACCTTTCTGCGTTTGAAGACAGTGCGACCATCACGCAGGTTACGGTTAATTATTCGATGAGTGGAGGCGGTTATACTTTTAAACTTACAAAAATTACATCCCTAAGCGAAAATTTACAAACGTGTTGGAATTCGATAAATAATGGAACAGTATTACACTCAGGTCTTTCTTACGGCAATGTCGCTTTTATCTCAAATGATATAAAAACTGCGCTCTCCAATGCATTAAGCAGTGGTGAATTAATTATCGGCGTATTATCAGAAGCAGAAGATAAATTTGACTCTGGAACGACTTTGGGTATGTATTTAACCGTTGACTACTCTATCCCCGCGCAGAAGGTCAATGTTACTGTAAGGAACGATTTATGGGGGGCCGAGGGTGGGAATATCGGTGTGGCCGTTCATCCCGCGTCACCGGTTTCCCGGACCAGCCCTTATGAATTTACGCCTTATGAGGAAAATAAACTCAATCTGGCTGCATATGATAATATGACTGTGAATAACAAAATCTGGTTTTTCAACAACGGGGAATACCCAGATAGAAGAAGTAAATGGGTGAAAAGGAAAGGGTTTAATTCTGCTCATCAAAGTTGGAATCAATCTTATACAACTGTTCCATTGACGGTTAATGATAACAATGCGGTTTTTGAAGCATTTCTACAAACGGCAAGTTATACGATAAGCGGCACGATGTCTTCAAATGAATTTTGGTTTACTTCACCGGTAACTTTAACGGGCAATGTCACCATTCCTGCAGGCGTTACACTTACGGTTGATCCCAATATAACGGTCAATTTAAACGGATATCGTATTAATGTTAACGGTACCTTAAATTTGGATGAAGACGCAAGAATTGTTCCGTCCTTTTGTTCAGAAAATACCAGCACCGGTCAAAAAACGTATTATCCGAGTTTGTCCGCCGCAATAGCGGCCATAGATGAACCGTGGTACAAGCTAACCGTCAATGATACCTGCCTTCTTTCACAAAACGTCAGCATTTCAGGGCATTCCTTTGAGATAGGACCCAAAGCGGATATCAATCTTAACGGACATAATCTGACCATTGATTGGGCAAATGACGGAAATCTGACAGGAGTTGCCGCGGGCGCGCAGATAAATCCGGATCTGCGCCTGTTGGCTCCGAACCAAACAATCCTGGGTTTTTACGGAAATCTTTCTGATGCGTTTTCCGACGGTTCGCTCGTTGAGCTGAGAGATACCCTGACAGCTACCGGCAATCTAAGCGTTCCCTCGGGGAAAACATTGAAAACGCAAAGCGGCAGTGTGTTAAAATTCAATTCGGGTATAAGCCTCAATATCAGCGGTAATCTCTTATCGAACAGTACAATCTTTACAAATACTTCCGACACCTGGGGCGGCATCCGCTTTCAAAGCGGCAGCGGGGGCACTTTAAGTAATTGTACGATCACTAAAGCAAGCTACGGCGTCAAATGTGAAAATTCAACTCCAACGATCAAAGGGTGCGATATTTCCAATTCCACATACGGGATGCATTTCAGCAGCAGCGCGAACCCCACTGTAAATCAATGTACGATCGAGGACTGTTCCTATGGACTGTATCTGAGCGGCGCAAGTCCGGTAATTGACAGCTGCACGGTTTCCGATTGCTCCACCTACGGCTTATATGTCTATAATTCCTCGCCGGATCTTAACACGAACCGGATCAGCAATTCAAGAGTATATCTGAACAGCTGCGGTTACGCTTCTGTATTTACCGATAACCTTATTACCGGCCAGACCCAGAGCGGGATGAATGCCGTCTTTATGTACAACTCCTCACCGCACTTTTATTACAATACGATCAATGTCGAAGACGCGATCGGTATTGAAGTTTCCGGCGGCCATCCCGTCTTTGGCGAATGGGCCGCTTATGGCTATAACATCCTGGATAATGATCCGAAAAATGACGGGATTCTCTGGGCAACGAACAATGCCTGGGTCGTGTTGGGATACGGACCGCCGGACATGGGCCCTTATGAGGCCGCCTCTAACACCATTTATGGCGGCTATAGCCCTCTGGCCGCGCTGGGAAGCAGTTCCATTGACGCCACCCATTGTTATTGGGGGCAAAATCCCGCTCCCGCGTGTTACGGTAATGTCAATACCTGGTCGGAACTTGATTCTTTACCTTTCGGTAGCGGAAGCAGTCTGAGTAAAAGCGCCGTCCCGAACCTTATTGCCCAAGACAACCCCAATGTTTCAACAGCCGATTCTCTCTTTTATGCGGCTTATGCCCTTATCAACAAGGAAGAACATGCTTCGGCATTAGTGATCCTCAATGAGATCATTCACAGATTCCAGGATTCCCCTTATGCCTATAAGGCCTTGCACACCTCCCTGCGATTGTGCGCCGATCACAAAGCCGCAGACGGGATTGGGCTGCTTGATGATCTGCACCGCTCGGTCGATGATCCCGATTTGAGAACCTTTGCGTTATCGCAAAAGGTTTCGCAGCTCAGGGAAAAAGGAAATATGCCGGCGGCCATTGCTTTATCGGAAACGATCCTCAGCGACAGCAGGGAAGGCAGCTATGCCCTGACATCCCTTTTTGATCTTTTCAATATGTACCATAAAGATCTGGGAAATAACGAGATGGCCATGTTTTATCTTGATGAGCTGAAAGCAAGGTATCCCGAAAGCGCGTTGACCCTGATCGCCAGATCGGATATGGGAGAGAATGTCAGCAATATAAAACTGGTAAAACGCGTGCTTCCGGAAGAACCCCTTATTGAACAAGAAACGATCCTGCCGCAGGCATTTGCCCTGCATCACGCCTATCCCAATCCTTTCAATCCTTCGACCTGCATACGTGTTGAGCTTCCCGAGTCCGGCGAGCTTGTCCTGGATATTCTGGATATCCGAGGCAGGGTCGTGGATCATATGATGTTAAATAAACAGGCCGGCACGCATGAGATCCCCTATGCTCCGAAACAATTATCCACCGGCATCTATTTCATCCGCGCCCGCTTCAAGGATCAGATACAGATGCGGAAGATCATGTATTTGAAGTAATATCAAAAATGAGATCAACAAAAAGCTCCCTTGCGGGGGCTTTTTTTATTTGTCCGGAAATTCTTTTTACGATATAGGGCCCGTGGATATATTTCCCCACACCGCGCATATCGAAAGCGTTGCGCTGCTGGCGATGAAAAAATGAATTTGGGCACGCAATAGAGTAATCATATTTCCCCCATTGCGCCGCGAAGTGGAGAAATAAAGACAAGGGGAATATTGATCGGCGGCCCGCATGAAAACACCCGGATCGTGTTGCATCATTCCAATTTAATTTTATGAATATATATGATATCCTTATAAAAAACAAAACAATTGACAATATCTTTTATATGCATTATACTTTACCAGAGATACTTAATAAATACTGGCCATGGAAGATAATATGTACATGGATTGTTGGTTAGATAGTAAGCGGGGCTTTACTATTATGCCTGTAGGCGTTAAGGACAATTTTTAGCATGAAGGGATACCAAGCACAATGACAATGCTTTTTGTATTCTGTAAATTACAATGTTTAATAAATACAATGAGGCAAAATGGGAAGCAGTCATCGGCATTGTCAGGTGTTGGAGTCATGGAAGGGACGTTTGTCCAAAGGACAATAAAATAATGTACGCACCTGTCGTAATAAATGCTCAGATTATAAACCGGGGAAATGGGATGTGTCTCTTAATTTACAATGAAATTTGTCCAATTAACTTTGAAGACGTTCAGTTGCACTTACTTGTTGAATTCAGGTAATAAATAATATTGTATAATGGAATATGTATAATAAACAAAATCAGAGGTCAGAATGAAGAATGTATCATTTGCTTTGCGCAAAATAATTCGTTTAGTATTGCTTGTGCTAATTTCAAGCATACTGCTTTTTGCTGGTGAAAGAAACTATTCTATGAAAGAGGGACTACCAAACATTAAGGACTACCCACAAGAAATCCAATTGTTTGATTCAATTAAAACAGATTTATTTAAAAACCATATTGATAGCAAAGGGAAATTAAATAAGGATATTTCTGACGAATATATTAAGAAATTTGCGGGTGTTTTTATCGATTATTATATGCATTATGTAAACATTCACCGGAAAGGTTTCAAGTATAATTATATGAAGGAATCTTACCCAATGGGACTTGAAATGGCTAACAAGCTATCTAATCTACCATATCCATGGAATTTATTACTAGAAACAAAAGGATTTGCTTTAGCAAAAATAATTAGTGATGAAAAAATGCCAAAAGGTGGATTCCATCCAAAAAATATAAGTGTTAATGAATATGTTCTGGAAGCCCGAATTATTGAAGATATTTTTAATACATATGATGGAGATACAATCTATGTAAGACATAATGAACCAATTTTGGAAACTTATCCGGAGTATAAAGATATGGACATCCTGTTTTCTTTTAGGTCCAGGGGTTCAATCCAACGTGCAGATTCAATCCAATATATCTATTTAATTGGTGGAAAAGACGAATATATGTTTGTTAAAAAAAACACAATTTATGATCCGAATAACATTATAAAAGAAAAAAACAAGGGATATAAAGAGTTTAAAGAAGATCTGTTAAGTGTGTTACCTAAAACCAGTAAAGCAATGAAACAACCATGAAAAAATTCTTAATATTATTAATAGTTATTTTTTGTAGTACTTTCGTTTGGGGAATAGATTTCTATCCTTACATTAATTGTACGACAGGTGTTGATACTATTACTAATGTAAATCAATTGAAAGACTGCTATAAAAGAGGTGATCTATTATTCCATGACTTTTGGTATTCCGTCGGCTGGAATCCAATCATTCTTGAAATTGAATGGTTAGCATATGACCAAATGCCAAAACTACCTGGAGATTATATAACTAGATCAGACACTTGGTGGGCTGCCAGTAATGCTATTGATAGCTGGAACGAGGTACCAGCTAATGGAGATATGTTTAGGGAATATATATCTGGTTATGATAATAATAGAATCCAAATTTGGGTTTTCGACGATTTGCAAAATTACCCTAACTTAGGATCAACTGCAGACTTCTGTGGAATAACATGTTATTGTATTAATCCACACGATGAATATAGTATTACTAATACATATTATTTTATTGATTATGTAACATCAGTTGATCCTCCAATTACTCCTTTTTATGGAACCATCATTTATTTAAACGGTGATCCTGATAGTGAAGATTATTTTGTATGGACGTGGGAGTCAAGTCCCTACTTTAAAGTAGATGTTGAATTTGTTATAATGCATGAAATGGGGCATTTATTTGGTTTGGCCGATGATAAAGATCTTAATAATAATATTGATGTATTAATGTCTTATGGAACTAATCAGGTTAGACAGATCGAAGATTGTATAAGAAAATCACTTTCTTATATGTATAACATAGAGGTATCACCCGGCTTACCAACAAAGGAGGCAAACAATGAAAAATAAACTATTTAAAGCATTATTTACGGTATTGCTTATAACTTCCCTGTTAATTGCTGCTGAGAATACCGAAAATTATCTGATTATATATCATAGCGCGTTTGCCGATCCGGCAGGCTGGCAGTCGGATTTAAGGACATTGCTTGAGGATCAGGGACATGAGGTAACTTTTTATAGTATTGGAAATGGCGTAGGCAGTGCTGACATTCAAAATATGATCGCAGTATTTATTAATATGGAATATCCGCATGTGAAATATATTCTGCTTGTAGGCAAAGGCAAAGATAACGCTATACCCACGGGCGAAGAATATCCGGTTGCAAATCATATCGCCAATTCAAGTTATGGCAATTATATTCCATTTTACTATTATAATAACAATCATTACTGGGCAGGAGCCACTATTGATATCCCCTCTGATCAACAATATGTAGCAGGATATGACATACAAATCGGGAGAATACCGGTTGAAAGCATCACGGAAATTAACCATTGGGTATCAAAACTGGATGATTACTACAAATCGTTTTCTGTTTATTCTTCTTATAAAAACCGAATTCGGCATTTCAGTCAAAATAATGATAATATTGATAATCATTGTCTAGGTTATCAAGCTGAACTGAAAATTGAAGGCTCTAAAGTTTTACATATTGATACGCTCAAGTATGATTTTATCGCAAACTATATGTCGGATATTCATGATTCTATCCATTGTGTACATACAGCCGCAGCAGATGCCTTGTTCAGAACCAAGATCGAAGAAGGCGCAGGGATTACCATTGTGTCGGGAACAGGTGGTGATCCTTTTAATTTTGCGGGATTCTTTTTCCCTCCGGGCATCAGTAGCTATTCATTCTCAAACGCCAAACCGAACTTTATTTTCGGCAACACCTGCTCGATCGGCAACACATCCCACCCCGGATACACAGGCAATGATGATGAAACGGTACTTGAAAATCTCCTGCTTACCTCCGGTAATGGCATTGTCGGGGCCTATGCCCCTACCGTCAACATTGGCACCCACTCCTCCTACGTTGCCGATCATATTTATTCAGGTTTATTAATGGACAAAGGAATGAGATATGTTGGAGATATCGCCGATGCTTTTCAAGCGATTGCTGATACGATTACTTCTATAAATTACTTAGATTTAAACTTATCAATACTAAGGAAAACATATAATAGTGATCGTCATGACTATCACTATAAGAGCATGGTGCTCTACGGAGATCCTTCCATGCCGCTTTCGTTATATCAGTATGTCAATTCCGATATTACGGAAAATACCGTATGGAGCGGAAGTATCATTGTGGAAAATGTGATATCAATATCACCGGGAGCAAAACTGACAATTCAACCGGGAACGGGTGTGTTTTTCAAAAATGGCGCAGAACTAAATGTATACGGCAGATTGATTGCCGAAGGAACTTCATCTTACCCGATCGTTTTTACTGCTGCCAGTGAATCTCCTTCTCCGGGTGATTGGGAAGGAATACGTTTTGATTATGCTGGCCCATCGCGTATTGTTAATTGTAAAATCATGTATGGAGAAGTCGGTATAGGTTGCAATTATTCATCAAATCTGGTCATCGAGAACGATACGATATCACATTGCATTTGCGGAATCGGTTTTTATTATTCATCACCTGAAAATATCTCCTCCAACTATATTACTCAGAATCAACGAGGGATCTATGGCGTTGAATCAAGTCCCGTATTGACAAATAATACAATTACGAACTGCAGCGACAAGGGTATTTATTTTTACCTTAACAGTTCCCCGGTCTTGTATAATAATACAATTGAAGCTTCCGATTGCGGTGCCTATTTTTACTATCAGTGTTATCCCGATTTCGGTCCCGTCTCAGGTTCCGAAAAAGGGAATAATCTGATCAGGAACAATAGCCAGGGCTTATATGTCACAAATTACTCAGAAGCATTTCTGGGTGCTTCGACCTCTTATAATGATCGGGTCGGAGGATATAACGCCGTTTTCACCAGCAGCGGCTATAATACTTACTCGAGGTTTAGCTCGTCTGTTATGGCACACTGGTGTTGGTGGGGAGCCGTGCCGCCCTCGGCCGTCCAATTTACACATGATGCAACCAGCACGATAAGTTACAGCAATTATTTGTCTTCCCTGCCATCTAATATTGGTTCGTCTTTATCAAAAGCCGCTGTTGCGTCTCCTACTTCTTCAGATAATGAAAATGATATATACAGTAAAGCCGGCTTCGATCCCCGTAAACCCAATCCAAACAAACTGTCCGATCTTTGGTTATGGGCATATGATCTGACGATCAACGGAAAAAATGAAGATGCTATTGAAGTTTACCAGATACTGATCAATAAATTCCCGGAAGATAATCTGGCTAAACTGTCCCTGGCAAAGATGTCAAAGCTTTATGAGAAATCTGAAAAGAACACTTTCAAACAGTATCTTAACAGTCTCTCCACAAAAGCCGACAAAAACTTAGCACCGGCAGTATATTCTTCCTTGTTAACTTATTATGCGCAAAATGTTGAGATCGACGAAGCTATCCGTACCGGCGAAAATATCTTGAAAGAATACCCTGATACTGAAGAAGAGATGGTTGCACTTTTCACTTTAATTACACTTGAGAGCAGTTCAAAACACAACGCGGATAAAGCGAATGAATATCTTAAGATAATGAAACAGAAGTATCCTTATCAGGAAATGACATTACTTGCCCGTGAATTTATGGGTGAAAAAGTGGATTGGGAATTGTTGAATATTCAATCTCTTAAAAAACAAACGGAAGAAAAACTTACAGACGCCAGTATCCCTGAAAAATACAAGTTACATCAAAACTATCCCAATCCTTTCAATCCTGTGACAACCATTGAGTATGACTTGCCCGAAGCGGCAGCTGTCTCTCTGGTAATATATGATGTCACCGGTAAGGAAGTGGCCAGACTTATCAACACTCAAATATCCTCGGGATACCATCAGATTATATGGAATGGCCTTGATAAAAACTACACACCTGTTGCCAGCGGTGTTTACATCTATCGACTCAAGACAGATAAATTTTGTGATGTAAAAAAGATGCTTTTAGTACGTTAACTATCTCTACAACCAAGAGGGACAAATAAAATTAGAATTATTTGTCCCTCTTCTTTATATTTCAACATGAATATTTCTGTTTATCCGCGTTTGAACAAGTATACAAGGCTCAATGATGTTCTTATATTGATCATTATTTTCATTACTCCATTGCTTTTCACAAATAAGATGATGTATGAATTTCATACCGCGAAATATCATTTTTTTCAATTTGCTGTCATACTGCTTTTATTTACATCCATTTTATTGAACAATATTTCATTAAAGATCAATTGGCTCGATATTCTGATCATCCTGCGGCCATTATTATTTATAATTTTCGGCTTATCTTTAAAACGTTATTCCACTGTTTCCCATCATATCGATATCTTGTTTTTTCTTTCTTTGTTTCATCTTTTAGTTAAAAATTCTTCTTCTTCAAAATCTGATACTGCCCTTGACAAAACGATTACCCTTGTAATCATCGGCACATTCATTGTCTCTACAATTGAGGGACTCTATGGCTTGCTGCAATATTTCAACATTGATTTCTTTCGTAAAGTTATCTTTCAGTCAAATGAATCAAATGCTATCGGGACATTCGGCAGTGAAAACGCTTTGGGTGCTTTTCTTGCCATCGGTGTGATCTGTGGGTTATATTTATTGAAAATAAGCCATCAAAGAACAAAAATAATAGCCATTTTAATGGCATTGGCAATCATCATTACGACCCTCATCCTGACTCTCAGTCGGGGGGCCTGGATTGCCTGCATGATCGGAATATTATTCTTTTATTTGCCAAAGATAATTGGAAAATCAAATAAAATCATCCTCCCTTTTATCATTTTGTTATTACTCGGATCTTCTGTTGGTTTTTATATGATCAATAAAGACTCATCAGAGGGAAGAATCTATATTTGGAGAGTCAGCCATGAAATGATCAAAGACCATCCATTTCTTGGGATCGGATATGGAAATTATGGTTACCAATATATCAATTATCAGGCTAAGTTTTTTGAGGATGAAGATAATGTCATTTATCAAGACAAGGCATCCAGCCTGAAAGACGCACACAGCGAAATGGTTCATTCCCTTGCGGAAACGGGCATTATCGGATTCCTTCTGTTTATCGGTATTTTTATGTTATTTTTTTATTATTCGTTTTCATTATTAAAAACCGAAAGTGGAACCAATCTCCGATTCCTGGTAACGATTGTCATCGTTATGTTTGTTCATTCCCTGATCGACAACATTTTGCATGTTCTGCCGATTGCCGTGATCTTGTATTTTATCTTCGCGATTATTTCATTCAAAACAGATAAATACGACGACAATAACCATCTTTTCAAAAAAACTTTATTTACTTGTAGAATTAATTCCAATTGGATATTGATCAGTTTATGTGCATGCATCTTATTATTTAACAGCTACCTGATAATAAAAAACTCCGCAGGTCAAATCGCATGGAAAAAAGGACAAGAATCGGTTTATAATGGAAATTGGATCAAAGGAATTGAATATTATCAAAAAGCCCTTAAATATTTACCTGATAATGGTGAATTGCAGTTTCACCTAGGGGCAGCTTATTCTTTCGTCGGACAGCCAGAAGAAGCTATCAACTTGCTAAACAAATCACTTGAGAGATTTAACGATAAAAATATTTATATTTCTCTTGGAAACGCTTATTGGAGTCTGGGTGAATATGACAAAGCAGAAAAGAACTTTATCATTGTGGCAAAAATGTTCCCCCAAATGCTGGCTCCTCATTTTTGGCTTGCAAGTTTATATTATGATATGGGGCAAACAGGAAAATCCATTTATGAATTGAAATTTATTATTGATGCAAAACCAAAGATAATGTCTGACGAAGTCATGGCCATCAAGAATGATGCCATTTTCTTCTTAGAGAAAATATTACCACATCAATAACAGTACAAGGAAATGCTGAAAGAAAACGCCGACAACGAATATGAGCTTTAAGTCCTGTTCGATCTGTTTAATTATCATCATAAAGATTTGAAAAATAATGAATTAGCAGATGATTATTTGTCTCAATTAAAAGATAAATATCCTGATAATAATTTGACTATGATAGCCAGATCTGATGTTGGTGAAGATATTTCCAATATAAAACTGGCAAAACG
>JAQULT010000010.1 GCA_028718545.1 Fidelibacterota bacterium
CCCCGGTCCCCGAAACCGAAAAACATAGCGGTACCCTGGTCAAAGGTCACGCCTTCCCGGCGGAAAGCCCCGCAGGACCCGCCGGGCTGATAATGCTGTTCCAGCAGCAATACGGACAAGGCTTTTTTTGCCAGCAGTGCCGCTGCGCTTAGACCGCTGAGTCCGGCTCCGACAACGATCACATCATGTTTCCGGGATTTCATAACAACTCTTGGTATTGGGATTATTGCTTATTTGAGAAAATACGGGATCCGGAATTCCGGGTTTTCCATGCAAGCGTGAAGAATGAACCTTTAATTTAATCATTGATAAAATCTTTAACAACGAATAAAATCAAGGAATCCATTTCCTGACTGCCTGAAGGAAAAACAGATGTCTGATATGCTTGCCGGAAGTAAAAATTAACAGTAAATTCGAACCCGGCCCGTTTTTTTAATCAAAAATGGATTTATCCGGATCAAGACATGCTATTTTATTTCGTCGTTATTTCTAAATAATCAAAAAATATTTGAGAAAATCAAATGAATTGCCACAAAACCACATCCGGAATTACGCTTTATCAAAATATTGACAATTGCTCGATTTTTCCCCAATTTTACTTGTAAAACGTAAGTTAATTGGTTATAATCTGCGTTCATTTCAATTGGGGTATAACGGAGCAAAAAAGGAGAGTTATGAGCTCGGAATCTGTCTACAAAAAATATCCGAAGAACGAGGCGTCCAATCTGATCGCCCTGCTACAGGATATTCAGGAAGTTCACGGTTATTTGCCGGAGGATGACATCATCCGCGTGGCAAAGCATGCCGGAGTCCCGACCAGCCGTGTGTTCGGTGTTGCGACCTTTTATAACCAGTTTCGTTTGACACCGCTGGGAAAACACGTCATCCGCGTCTGCCGCGGAACGGCATGCCATGTCAAAGGCTCACTGGACATTCTTCAGACACTGGAAGCGGAGCTGGGCATAAAGGCGGGCGAGACGACCAGGGATCTGCAGTTCACGATCGAGACCGTTGCCTGCATCGGTGCCTGCAGTATTGCCCCGGTGATTGTCATTGACGGGAAATATTACGGCGGCCTGACCAGTAAATCCGTTTATAAACTGATCAATGAATACATGAAGAAAGATTAAGGGGGATACGATGCAAACTTTTCAAGAGATCCTTTCGCAGAAATCAATCTCCGATAAATTTGTGGAAATCATCAACGACCGCTTTGATGCCGGCAAGGCGGGGATCAGTCCGGACATGATACGTGCCCTGAAATCCCGGCTTTCTCTGGAAGCAGTGGAAAGACCGGTGGTCATGATCGGTATGGGAACCTGCGGACTGGCCAACGGTGCCCAGGCGGTTTATGATAAATTTGAAGAAGAGCTGAAATCCCGCGGTATTGATGCGGAATTGACGCGCGTGGGTTGCGTCGGCTACTGTGCGGAAGAAGTGATCGTCGATGTGAAGGTCCCGGGATTTCCCCGCATCTCCTATAAGCGTGTAACTCCCGAGAATGTCGGGACCATCATAGAACGGACGATCAACAGCAAAGAACCGGTCATTCAGAAAGCGCTGGGAAAATATCCGGACGCTGATCCTGCACTTTGGAGCGAGATTCCGCTGATCCACGATATTCCTTTCTTTAAATCCCAGAAAAAGATCGTACTGGAAAATTGCGGTGTCATTGATCCCGAAAGCATCGATCAGTATTTGGCCCGCGGCGGCTACAGTGCACTGTCGAATGTGTTGCGGAATAAAACACCCTACGATGTGATCAAGGACACGATTGCTTCGGGTCTGCGCGGCCGCGGAGGCGGCGGATTTCCCACAGGGAAAAAATGGGAATTTGCCTATAAAGCGCAGGGCGATCAGAAATATTTGATCTGCAATGCCGATGAAGGTGACCCCGGGGCATTTATGGACCGGGCGGTACTGGAAGGCGATCCGCACCGGGTTGTGGAAGGTATGATCATTGCCGCCTATGCCATCGGAGCCTCCGTCGGTTATATTTACTGCCGCGCCGAGTACCCCCTTGCCATATCACGCCTGGAAAAGACCATTGCCGACGCCACTGCCTACGGCTTGCTCGGAAAGAACATTTTGAAAAGCGGATTCAACTTTACCTTGAAGATCAAAAAGGGTGCCGGCGCCTTTGTCTGCGGCGAGGAAACGGCATTAATCCACAGTATCGAAGGCAAGCGCGGCATGCCACGCCCGCGCCCGCCCTTCCCGGCGGTTTCGGGACTTTTCGGCAAACCGACCATCATCAATAATGTCGAAACACTGGCCAACGTCCCCGTGATCTTTAATAAGGGAGTTGAACAGTATGCGGCTATCGGTACCGGAAGTTCCAAGGGCACCAAGATCTTTGCGCTGTCCGGAAAGGTCGTTAACACCGGGCTGGTAGAGGTTCCCATGGGCACGACGATCCGCCAGATCATCTTTGATATCGGCGGCGGTGTTCCGGACGGCCGTCACTTTAAGGCCGTCCAGATCGGCGGACCCTCCGGAGGCGCACTTCCCGAACAGTTCCTGGATACCGAGATCGATTACGAGAACCTGAAAAAAGCCGGAGCCATGATGGGATCGGGCGGTATGGTCGTAATGGATGAGAAAACCTGCATGGTCGATCTGGCAAAATATTTCATGCAGTTCATCACTTCCGAGTCCTGCGGGAAATGCATTCCCTGCCGCGAAGGGACCAAGCGCTTGCTGGAGATCCTGGAACGCATTACAAAAAGTTACCGCGAAGAAGAGACCGAGGTTGATTCGCTCATGCGTTTTCAGGGCATGCTCTATCTGGAGCGCCTGGCAAGTGTGATCAAGGATACGTCCCTGTGCGGACTCGGACAAACGGCCGCCAATCCCGTGATCAGTACCCTGCGCTATTTTCGTGATGAATACGAAGCGCATTTGTATGAACGGACCTGTCCGTCACGGGCATGCCGCCAGATGCTGACCTATACCATCATCCCGGAAAAATGCACCGGCTGTACGCTATGCGCGATGCGCTGTCCCGTGGAAGCGATCTCAGGCAACCGCAAGGAAGCACATTTTATCAATCAGGATATTTGCACGCACTGCGGTCAATGCGAACTAAACTGCCGTTTTGACGCCATTCTGGCAGAGTAAACATAGAGAGGGTCTTTTTATGAACATCAAGATAAACAACAACGCCTACTGGGCAAACCCCGGCGAAACCATCCTTCAGGTAACCCAGCGTGAAGGGATCAAGATCCCGACACTCTGCTACATGAGCGATCTGACTCCCACCGGCGCCTGCCGTATTTGCGTGGTCGAGATAGAAACCGGCCAGCTGGTGCCGGCCTGCGCTTTCCCGGTCTATAACGGTATGGAAGTCCAGACCAATTCAAAGAAAGTCCGGCGTTCGAGGAAATCGATCATTGAGCTTCTGATCGCGAATCATCCCCAGGACTGTCTTGTCTGCGTCCGGAACGGAAACTGCGATCTGCAGGATCTCGCCGCGGAATACGGCGTACGTTCCTACCGTTATGTGGGCGAAAAACGCAGCGGAAAACTGGACCTTGCCAGTCCGGCAGTAGAGCGCGATCCGGAAAAATGCATTCTCTGCGGACGCTGTGTGCGCATGTGCCACGAGGTCCAGAATGTCGGTGCCATCGATTTTGTCAACCGCGGTTTCTATTCCCAGGTATCACCGGCGATGGACCGTTCCCTGAACACCACCGCCTGCGTGTACTGCGGCCAGTGTGTGGTTGCCTGCCCGGTTGGCGCCCTTCGTGAAAAAAGCTATCTGAAAGTTGCCTGGGAAGCCATTAACGATCCGGAGATCCATGTCATCGCCCAGGTTGCTCCCGCAGTACGTGTTGCCATCGGTGAAGAATTCGGACTGCCCCCGGGAACTATTACTATCGGCAAAATCCCCGCAGCTCTGCGCCGTATCGGCGTGAATGAGATCTTTGATACCAACTTTGCGGCGGACCTCACTATTATGGAAGAGGCGAACGAGCTGATCGAACGCATCCAGTCCGGTGGAAAACTCCCGCTCTTTACCTCCTGCTCGCCCGGCTGGATCAAATACGTGGAACACTTTTATCCCGAATTGCTGGAATATGTATCGACCTGCAAATCCCCGCAGGGTATGCAGGGCGCAATGATCAAATCCTACTATGCAAAAAAGACCGGACTGGATCCCAAGAAGATCTTTGTTCTCTCCATCATGCCCTGTACGGCCAAAAAATTTGAAGCCGGACGTCCCGAACTTTCGGTGAGCCATACCGATCCGGATGTCGACGTGGTCCTCTCCACCCGGGAATTTGCCCGGATGCTGAAGATCGCAGGTATCGATTTCAACCGCATGCCGGAAGAAGGTTTTGACGATCCTCTGGGAGAATCCACCGGAGCCGGGGTGATCTTCGGCGCTTCCGGCGGTGTTCTGGAAGCCGCGCTGCGTACCGCCCACTATATGATCACCGGAAAAGATATGGACCAGATCGATTTTACTTCGGTACGCGGTTTGCAGGGCGTCAAGGAGTCTTCGATCAAGATCGGCAATGCGACCCTGAAAGTTGCGGCAGTAAGCGGGCTGCACAATATCGACCGTTTTCTGGAAGAGGTCCGCAACGGCAATTCCGAATACCATTTTATCGAAGTAATGGCCTGCCCGGGCGGATGCATCAACGGCGGCGGACAACCGCTGCCCAGCTCACCCGAAAAGATCAAAAAGCGGATGGAAGCCATCTATGAGATCGACCGCTCTCTGCCGAAACGCTGTTCGCACTACAACGACTCGGTAAAGGCGCTCTATGACAACTTCCTGGGCAAACCGGGCAGCAAAAAATCGCACGAATTGCTGCATACTCATTATATGAAGCGCGAATCCATTTGAGAAAGGACGGCTTATGAGCAAGAAAATTTTACTGGTTGATGATGATCCCGATCTGATTGCCATGTATCAACCCTATCTGCAGAAGCATGGCTACGATGTGAAAGCAGCCTACAACAGCCAGGAAGCCAAAGAGATCTTTCCCGAATTCGATCCGGATGTGATTTTCTGCGACCTGGTAATGGAGCACTTTGACAGCGGTTTTGTCCTTTGTCACTGGATGAACCGTCAGCCGGAACGCGGCAAGCGCTGGGTAGTGATCTTTACATCGACCGGCCATGAAACCGGCTACCGTTTTTCAACCCAAACCCGGGAAGAAAAGAGCTGGATCAATGCCGACGATTATCTGGACAAACCCATCGCCCCGCGCGATCTGCTGCAGTACGTTGAAGAAAAAGTACTGCCGGCGCTGGAAGCGAAAAAATAGTTCAATGTTTGTTACCCTTAACAGGATCCTCCCGGCTTCTGCTGCGGGGGATCTTTGTTTTTTATGTCCTTTTTAAAAGAACGGGAAAGTCTGAACATTCCTTTGCTTTTTGCCGGGAATCATTTTATATTTTGCCAGACTAATCAGCAAAAACACCATAAAAGGAGTGAACCATGGATATTGGAACAATTGCAGGTAAAGTCTGGAAAACATTGGATAAAAACGGCGAGATGACCGCATCTGCGCTCGTTAAGGAACTCAAATCCACCAATAATGAAGTCATGATGGCGCTTGGCTGGCTGCTGCGCGAAGACAAGCTGAAGGTCAGTAAAGCCGCCAACTGCACTAAATACGGATTAAAGTAAGATTTTTCATAGCCCCTCCGGGCCCGGGAAAAAATAGCATGCTTTTTATCGGGGAAGTGTTTAACTTTTGCTATGGAAACACTTGACCAAAAAAAAGTCCGTGCAGGCAGGATCACCCGTGAGCTGGAACAGATGTATCCGGAAATCCGCTGTGAATTGGATCACGATGATGCCTACGAATTGCTGGTGGCGACCATTTTATCGGCGCAATGCACCGACGCCCGCGTGAACAGGGTTACTCCACAGCTGTTCCGGCATTTTCCCGATATCGCATCCATGGCAAATGCGGACCCTGAGAAATTGATCGCCGATATCCGCAGCACTGGTTTTTTCAACAATAAGTCTAAAAACCTCATTGCATGCTGCAAAGCGCTAATGGAACGTTTTGACGGAAAGATCCCCGGCAAAATCGAAGATCTGACCTCCCTGCCGGGAGTGGGCAGAAAGACCGCTAATGTGATCCTGAACCACATCTACCATGTACCGGCTATTGTGGTGGATACCCATGTTGCCCGTATTTCCCGGCATCTGGGACTCAGCGAAGAAACGGACCCGGTTAAAATCGAGTTCGAGCTCCAGACCATTCTGCCGGAAGACAAATGGATCGCCTGGAACCACCAGCTTATCCGGCATGGGAGGAGCATCTGCATCGCGCGGCGTCCCAAATGTACAAAGTGCCGGTTGCGCCCGCTTTGCCCGGGTCCTTATGAAGCCTAAAATTCTCTTTTTGGTCTTGCTTTTTTCCTTCATCTGCGCCCAGGAAAAACTGCAGATCGTTGCTGAGCAGGTCCGGATTTATCACAGCCGGCGCGACAGCACGATTGCCGCTATGGCGCTTCGTGCCCTTGAAGAAAAACAGGAAAAACTACAGGAAACATACGGACTGGAAAAAGCACATATTGAGGTGTATATTGCGGCTGATCCGGCAGAATATTCCCGGCTGGCAGGTTCCGCATCGCCGTTCTGGAGTATGGGGCTGGCCTCCGGGAACCGCATGCTGATTAAAAGTCCTTCATTCAGCCGCCAGTCGCTGCAGGAATTCCAAAAGACCCTGCTGCACGAATGCGTGCACTTGGCTTTGAGCGAATATCCGCTGCCGCTATGGTTCAATGAAGGGTTTGCACAATATGAGGCCGGAACCTTCAGTATGGAACAGAAGATCCTG
The DNA here is from genome assembly GCA_028718545.1 of Fidelibacterota bacterium. Taxonomy (GTDB): domain Bacteria; phylum Fidelibacterota; class Fidelibacteria; order Fidelibacterales; family Fidelibacteraceae; genus M50B103. Next base: position 6,810 of record JAQULT010000010.1, read on the forward strand.
CTTGCCCGCACTGTGCTTGCGAATGCCTTCTTGACTTTTCGCCAGATCGAAGAACTGCAGGAGATGTCAGCAAGCCGGGCAGAACTGGCTTATGCCCAAAGCGTTTCGGCGGTGGATTTCCTGATCAGCAACTACGGAAGGGAACTGCTGGAAAAATGTCTTTTGTTTAGCAAAAAATATAACGATTTTCCGACTGCGTTCCGGAATGCCTATCTGATGACACCGGAACACTTTGAAAAACGCTGGCAGGACCACGCTAAAAAACGTTATCGCTTTTACCTGGCGCTGGATCTGCGGGGGACATTCTGGCTGTTTCTGTCCGGTCTGCTGATTTTGGGTTATATTCTGACAAAGCTGCGGCGCAGGCGAATTTTAAAAAAATGGGAACAAGAAGAGGCCGGCAGCATCTTAAATTCCGATAAAGGAGACACGGGTGCGGAAAGCACGGAAAGAAAATAGATTGATCCGGAACGCGGTGATATTAATGGTATCGCTCATGCCCCTGTATGCTGAACTTCCGCGGCAAGCCAGCAATCTTGCCTCACCGGCCTATTGGGGAATGGCACATTCCGGAACCGCCCTTAATACCGTCAGGAATGCCTATTGGTTGAATCCCGCTCTCGGTTCTTATGATCATCCCTATGTGATTAATCTGAATGAAGCTTTTCTCCCGGGGAAGGGGATCAGCTTTACCGAATTGTCGGGACATTATATCCTGGGGAAGAGCATGCTGCAGGGCGGTATCAATTACGAGAATTACGGCAGTTTCGACGCCCGGGATGACGAAGGGATTATCCGGGGTACTTTTACGGCAGCGCAATATCAGTGTTTTGCCGGTTACGCACAGCGGATAACGGAGCGCTTCAGCGCGGGCATTCACCTGGTGCTGTTCGGGAACCGCATCGACGTTTCCCGGGAAAATATGTTATTTATCCGCTACGGATTCAGTTATACCTTTGGCAAACGTGACAATATGCTGGCCTTTAGCGCTACGACGGACGGAAAGTCACAGCGATGGCGCGCCGCATTTTCGCATGAACTGGAATATATGCCCTTGCGGCTGAACATTGATTTCCGCTGGTACGGGGACGATTATTATCCCGGAATTTTTCTCAATGAAACCGAAGATCGTTTTGATTTCGGCGCTGCCGCCCGGTATTTTGCCGATAAACTGGCGCTGGGCGCCTATATCCGCGTTTCCGAAGACCTGAACCTGATGGCCGGCTTTGATCTGGCGCGCCTGAATATGCGGACGAATGCTTTTGGTTTGGATACGATGCTTAGCGGACTTGCGCTGGGCGCCCGATACCGCTTCCGGCAGCTGGAGTTCAATCTTGCCATGTACCACTATGCGAATTTTACAACAATGAGCGCTCTTGGTATCAGCTATATCGGAAAATAAGGCCAACTTTTTGCAGTAATAAAAAAACCGCCGGCCGGCGGTTTTTTTATTAAACCTTAAACTCTAAACTCTAAACTCTAAACTCTAAACCCTAATCGTCGTCTTTTCCGTAAAGCGCATCGATCTGTTTTTTATAATGCTGCTCTACAATATTGCGGCGGACTTTCAGACTGGGTGTAAGTTCCTCGTTCTCAATGCTGAAGGGATCGGCGATAAGCAGGATCTTTTTGGCCTTTTCGTAGCGTGCCAGCTGATCCTGAAATTGCTGCAATTCTTTTTCAAAAAGCCCATAGATCTTATCATTGCCAAGGAGAGAATAATAATTGGTATAGATTATCTCTTCCTGCTGCGCCCATTTTTCCAGCTCTTCGCGGGCCGGAACGATCAGTGCGATCGGATACTTCCGGCGGTCACCGATAACCACGACCTGCTCGATGTACTTCGATTCGAGCATTTTATTTTCAATGGGAGCCGGAGCGATATTCTTTCCGGCGGCGGTGACAATGATATTCTTCTTACGATCCGTGATCTTCAGATAACCGTCTTCATCAATGAGTCCGATATCTCCGGTATGCAGCCAGCCGTCCTGGTCAATGGTTTCCGCCGTTTCCAGCGGGTTCTTGTAATAACCCTGCATGACGCAGTGCCCGCGGATCAGGATCTCGCCGTCCGGATCGATTTTACACTCTACCCCGGGGATTGACTGTCCCACTTTTCCAAACTTGATCTTTCCCGGCGGGGTCAGATGGGTTACCGGCGATGTTTCGGTCAGACCGAAGCCTTCAAGAATGTTGATTCCCGCCGCCGAAAAGAAGGTCCCGATATGTTCCGGCAGGGGAGCTCCGCCGGAGACGGCATAAATGAACTCTCCGCCCAGAATCTTGCTGATCTTTTTAAAGACCAGGGCTTTTGCGATCGGATAGTTGATTGCATAGATACCGCGGGGACGTTTTCCGTAAATAAGGAATTTGGTCGCAGTGGTTTCCCCCACTTTCTTTGCCCAGCGGAAGATCTTTTGTTTCAGCGGGGAGCCGCTGGCAACTTGGGCATGGATCTTTGCATAGACCTTTTCAAAAATGCGCGGGACCGCAAACATGTAATGCGGCTTAACCTCCTTGAGGTTGTCCGCGATCTTTTCCAGACTTTCGGCAAAGAAAACCTGGCTGCCGCAGTAATAGGAACCATGGGAAACAATACGTTCAAAGGAATGGCTGAGCGGTAAAAAGGAGAGGAAACGCGTGTTGGAAGGGATTTTGATGACAGTCATGGCTGCCTGGGCGTTTGAACAGACATTAAAATTCGAAAGCATGACACCTTTGGGTTTTCCGGTTGTACCGGAGGTATAGATCAGGGTCCAGAGATCATTCTTTTTGATCTTTTTCCCCAGGGACTCAAGGCTGTTCTTCCCGCTTTTCTTTAATTCCTCGCCGCTCTTCAGTAGGCCGGAATAGGGGAGAACCCAGTCGGTATCCTCCTGCAGGTCTTCAAAGGTGAAACAGTATTTCAGTTCGGGCAGGTCCTTTTTGATCTCTTTGACCTTATTCAGTTGTTCCGTATCGGGGACCATGATCGCGGATACGCCGGCGTGTTCCAGGATATACTGGACCTGATTTGCCGGCAAGGTTGGATATACCGCTACGCTTACAACACCCAGATGTGCGCAAGCCAGATCGGTAATGGTCCATTCCTTACAGTTTTCGGACATGATCGCGAGGCGGTCGCCATGCTTAAACCCCATTGCATGGATGCCCAATGCCAGTGCTTCAATGATGTCGCGGACTTCCCTGAACGTGTAGGTCTTCCAGACGCCGTCCTTTTTTTCACCGAAGCGGATAAGATCCCCGTATTTTTCGCAGGAATATGCGAACATCTCCGGGATCGTTTCAAGGTACTTTGTGCTCTCTTTCATGATAATCCTCCTGTGTGTGAGAAATTAGTTCTTATAGAGTTCCTCAATTTCAGCCTGATATTTACGGATGACCTCGTTCCGTTTGATTTTCATGCTGGCGGTCAGTTCCCCGCCTTCGATGCTAAAAGGCTGCGGCGCCAGCAGAAAATATTTAATCTGCTCATAGCGGGCCAGACCCTGCTGATGAACATCCAGTTCCTGCTGGATCAGTTTTTCCACATCGCGGGATTTGACCAGATCGGCATAATTGTTGAATTCCAGCGGCGGATCCTGCAGAAGTCCCCATTTTTTAAAGAACTCAATATTCGGGACCAGGATCGCAACCAGGTATTTACGGCGGTCGCCAACGACAACGGCCTGATCGATATATTTCGAGGAAGTGATCTCACGTTCCACGGCTGCCGGTGCAATGTTCTTTCCCCCGGCGGTCACAATGATATTTTTCTTACGGTCCGTGATCTTCAGATAACCTTCCTCATCCAGATATCCGATATCGCCGGTATGGAACCAGCCGTCCTTGTCGACCGAAGCTTTGGTCTCTTCTTCGTTCTTATAGTAACCCAGCATACGGTTCGGTCCGTTCAGCAGAATTTCACCGTCTTCCAGGATCTTGGTCTGCACATCGGGCAAAGCCTTGCCTACGGTACCGAATTTAATGTGATTATTGTCGTTAACGTGGGTAACCGGACTCATTTCCGTCAGTCCGTAACCTTCGATGATGCGGACACCCGCCGCCAGGAAAAAGGAGCCTACCTCTGCAGAAAGCGGAGCACCTCCGCTGACGCACTGAATAAATTCCCCGCCGAAGATCTTGGCGATGGTTCCAAACACCAGGCGCCGGGCAAGGGCATACTGGATCCCGATGGCACCCGCGGGTTTCTTATTATCGGCAAGATATTTCCGAACGGCTTCCTGTCCGACCTGTTTCGCCCAGTAGAAGATCTTCTGTTTGGCCGCAGAACCGTTGTTCACCTGTTCCAGAACGGCAGAATAGATCTTTTCGAGCAGCAAGGGAACGGTAGTCATATATTGCGGTTTTACTTCTTTGAGGTTCTCCGAGACCTTGGCAATACTTTCGGCGTAGTAGATCTCCGCGCCTACCCAAAGGCTGAAGAGGGAGGTTACCCGTTCGAAGCTGTGACTGAGGGGGAGAAAAGACAACCAGCGTTTATCTTTTTGAAAACCGATCGCAGCCTGGGACTGCTGGACATTGGAGGCAATATTGAAATGGGAGATCATTACGCCTTTGGGATTGCCGGAGGTTCCGGAAGTATAAATGATACTCCAGAGAGCGTCCGGCTTTATTTTCTGTGCGATTTCCTGCATGGAAAGCGAAGAGCGTTCCTTCTCGGCGTCACCTTTCTTCAGCAGTTCCCGGAAAGACAGGATCCAGGCGTCCTGATAATTCAGGTCGTCCAGGCAGACCATATATTTCAGGTGTTTGAGCTTGCTTTTCAGGGGAATCACTTTTTCGGCCTGGTCTTTGTTACTAACGATAAGGGCCTTGCATTCCGCATGATTGAGAATATACTCGATCTGCCGCGGGATGGAAGTCTGATAGATGGGCACCGAAACCATATTGAAATGTGCGCAGGCCCAGTCGGTCATGCACCATTCGGGACGGTTCTCGGAAAGGATGGCAACCTTGTCCCCTTCCCCGAGTCCCAAAGCCCGCAGGCCGAAACCGACCAGCTGTAAATGCTCATAAACATCCTGATAGGTATAGCTTTTCCACGCTCCATTTACCTTGTAATTGAGCGCTTTACGATCCAGACCGCCAAGCATGGCATCTGCGAAAATTTCCGGCATGGTCTTGAGGTAATCAACTTGATAGTTCATGGGGTCCTCCTGTATATTGCTTTTAAATTACAATAATACGATTGAAAAGCAAATAAAAAATACGCCGTGCAGCGGACCCCGGGAATCGCAAATTTATAGAATCATACGCGATTTCAGAATCAAAACAGCATTCTCCCATAAACCGGGCGTTGAATACGTGTTTGCTGCGAACATGGTCAGGGTGCGGCCAGGCTTCTTACGTTCGTGACCTCTATGGGGCTGACGGAGGTCAGAGAGGAAGGCGGCTGTCTTATCGAACACGTTGTAGGTTCAGGTTTTCAGTGTAAAAAAACTGATTATTTGAGCAGCAGCATCTTCCTGGATATATGTTTATCAGCGTATTCCAGCCGATAGATATAGATCCCGGAACTGTACCTTGAAGCATCCCATTTTACCTTGTAATGTCCGGCCTGATGATGTTCGTCAGCAAGCGTTTCTATTAAACGGCCTGATACGCAATAAATATTCAATCTGACCCGGGCATCCTCTTTGATGTCATAACCGATGGTCGTGACCGGGTTGAAGGGATTGGGGTAGTTTTGGTATAATTGATATTCGCGAGGTAAAAGAATATTCTTCGATTCGATCGTTCCCGAATATTGATACACGTACAATCCGCCTGAAGTTGATGCAATATATACCGTATTATCCTCGCCGGCGCATACGCCATAGGCAAAAATATCCGGGATATGTCCTACGTTTGTAAAAGACGAACCGTTATGCACATATGCCCGAAGGCCGTCACCCTCATTGGCAAGAAAAATGATCCCCTCCTTGTCGATGAAAACGTCGTGCGCGCTGCCGCCGTTGTCAATTTTTCCGGATCTTGTGAAGGACGAGCCGTTATAGTCATAAGCGCACAAACCATTGCTTCCGTAGGCTACATAAGCCGTTCCTTCGGAAGACAGGGCAACGTCATATGCGCTAAAACCCCCTTCATCGATATGAGCCGTATTGGTAAAGGCTGCACCATCAAAGGTATAGGCGCGCAGTCCGTCACTGCCGTTCGCCAGGAACAGGGTCCCGTCAGGTCCGATCTCCACGCCCCAGGCCTGTCCGCCGTTAATGATCGTCGCAATTTCTGTCAAAACCGTATCTTTATACTTATAGGCTTTCAAGCCATTGCTCCCAAAAGCAACAAAAACGATACTGTCCGGAGTAACGGCAATATCGCCGGCGCCCCTGCCGTTGATGTGGGTTTTGTAAATGAAGGCGTCGTCATTATATTCATAGACAAAAACCCCGTTATAAAAGTCAGCCAGGAAAACTGTGTTGTCAAAAGCCGCCGTGACGCTTTCCGAAAGGCTGTTGCCGATCGCCGCAACCGCTTTGGACAGCAGGGTATTTCCGTCATAGCTATATGCCCTTAATCCTCCGCCGCCATTGGAAATATAGACAATATTCCCGGGACCGAGCGTTACATCGGTAGTACCCCCGCCATCATAGATATTGGCTTTTTTTACCAGGCTTGAGTCTTCATAATGATATATTTTGAGCCCAAAGTAACTATTTGCAAGAAGAAAATTACCATACTTGCTGATGGCAAGATCCTGATTGACTCCGCCCTCATTGATTTCGGCAACATTGATCAGAATGGAATCCCGGTAAACATATGCCGAAATATTCGAATATGTACCCGCCGTTACGATCACGCCATCCTGCCCTAATGCGATAACATTGGCCGGTCCATCCGCCTGAGCCAGATTAACAAATGTCGAATCCTGATAATCGTACACCGAAACGCCATTGCTCCCGTTTGCAAGGAAGAGTTTTCCGCTGGTATCAATGGCAATATCTAATGTTGATACATTTAACGTTTCAATGGGAAAAAACAGCGAATCCTGATACAGCAAGACTTCCAGTCCGCCGCTGCTCCCTAAATACATGGTATTATTTTCAGCGACTGCAATACCATAGCATATCTCGTCATTATTGTATTGTGCCGTTTGCACCAGTGACGAACCGTCATATTTGTAAGCCATCAATCCATTTGCCCAAGTGGCAACAAAGACGTTGTTATTCTGATCTACCCCAATATCATTCGGTCTATAGGAATTGTCCAAAAAGGCTTTAAAAATGAACATGTCATCTTCAAACACATATGCATACAGTCCCCCGTCAAAAATTCCCAAAAAAAGAGTCCCGTCCGGGCCGATGGCGATTTCCGAAACAGATTTACCCAGATATTCATGCGCGATCAGCTTTAAGGTATCGTCGATCTCTCTGTAAGCCCTTACACCGCCTTTTCCTTCGGCGAGAAAAACCGTACTGTCCGCCCTGACAGCGATACCCATCGTATTGCCAATATCCAGAGCATGTGCTTTTTCGGTAAATTCAAGGGGAAATGATGCAAAGAGGGGAATAAAAAACAGCATCATGGTAAAAGCAATAAAGAATATCTTTTGGTTCATTCTCATTTTAATCTCCAGCTGTTTCTTTTTTTAAAAATTTCAATATCACGTTTGTAAACTAAAAAAAAATGCAACTAATGCAAACATTATTCACATTTATTATTTATCCTATTATTAGAATATATATAACATAAGAATGTTGTTGAAAGCCCATGAAATTCCGAGATATTCGAGTTCGGGAAACGGAACAATCTTATCATCCGGCTAGCTGATATGCCGGAGACGCCCGCTGCCTTTTAAAAAATATATTTCTGCTATTTGCAGAAAAAACACTATAAAAAAAAGATCCGTTATAGTGACGGATCGTTGGCAGCGGGATTGACGGGGCTCGAACCCGCAACTTCCGGCGTGACAGGCCGGTGCTCTAACCAGTTGAACTACAACCCCGTTCAAATAAGCCTGCTATTATACGGCAATGCGCATAATTTGTCAATCATTTTTATTTTTTACCCGGGTATTTTGTTTGGCAATGCCATCTGCAGGAAAATGAAAAACTGTGAAATTGACTGCAGATATGACTTGAGTCAAGTTTTCAGGGGATCAGTTTGAGATTCAAGTCTCGATAAACGGAACATGGCTTGAGAAAAATTTTCGCCGCAAACCTGCGGGTCCGCTTTAAAATTCGCACAAACGCGGGGATAATTCTCTTCTCCGTAAATGGAACATGTATTGGCACTTGTCAGATTTACACAACGAACACCGGCGGGTTTCCCCTCCGGCATGCCGGGGATCGGCGAAGAGATCGAAATGGCAATGCAGCAGGCGCCGCAGCCGGGGCGGCAAGCCATAAGGACTTTTTTGGGTTGGGTGCCGGAATTCATGAAAAACCACCCGATTCAAGCAGATCCGGGTCCCTGCAGAAAATTCGCCAATTTCCGCAGGTCGGCGCTGAAACGGCGGATGCCTTCCGCCAGTTTTTCAGTCGCCATGGCGTCTTCGTTCAGCAGCCAGCGAAAGCGCATCTCGTTAAGCTGCAGTTTTTCCATGTCAAGCGACCTTGCCCTTTCCGGATCCAGTTTCCGGGGCAGATCACTGTCGTCTTCCGACAATTCCTTCAGCAATTGCGGGGAAATGGTCAGAAGATCACAGCCGGCCAACTCCCGGATTTCTCCGCTATTCCGGAAGCTGGCTCCCATGATCTCGGTCTTATAGCCAAAATGCTTATAATAATTGTAGATCTTTTTCACAGACAATACACCCGGGTCCTCTTCCGGCGCAATATGCTCTACGCCGCGCGCCTTTAAATGCCAGTCCAGGATGCGTCCCACAAAGGGTGAGATCAGTTTTACGCCGGCCTCTGCACAGGCAACCGCCTGCGCAAAACCAAAGAGCAGGGTCAGATTGCAATGAATGCCTTCCTTCTCCAGGACCTTTGCGGCGCAGATGCCTTCCCAGGTAGCGGCGATCTTGATTAGAATACGGGAAGGCTCGATCTCTTCTTTTTCAAATAAGGCGATCAATCGCCGCGCAGCTTCAATGGTTCCCCTGATATCAAAGGAAAGGCCGGCGTCCACCTCCACGGATACGCGCCCGGGGACAATGGACAGGATCTCTTTAGCAAAATTGACCGCAAGCTTTTCCAGCAGGGGAGAGATATCTTTCCCCAACGGAATGCCCGCTTCCCGTACCGTTTTCTTCAGCAATTCCTTATATTCCGGCATCTGTGCCGCGGCCAGCAGAAGGGAGGGATTCGTGGTGGCATCACGCGGTTTGTGTTTTTTAATGGAAAGAAAATCCCCGGTATCGGCAACCACTACGGTCATTTTTCCGAGCTTGTCCAGCGTGCTCATGATCATCCTCGCGTTTTGGATTTTTTACATACCTATTGACGGAATAACAGCACAAATATATCATATTTAAGGAAAAAAAACAACAGGGCTTCCGCAATGAACGATACCGGGATACCCGAAATATTTTGTGAGAAGCATCACATACCGGATTCAACATGTCTTGTTAACTTGAGTCAAGTTAAGGAAAAGCAGAGAAATAAAAATCTAACCTATCTAATTGAATTACATAACGATAACAAAATAATATACGTTGAAAAAAACGTTAAAAAACGTTAAAAAAGCGAATAATGTTCGCAATCCGCTTGACTCAAGTGAATGGCCACTGCTGAAATTGATTTGTCACTTCAAAAAGAAACGTGTATATTTATCTACGATGGAAAAATTGAAGGAAACGACAATCACATCGGAAAAGGTGTATGACGGGGCATTATTGCGCGTTCGAAAGGATAGTGTACGCTTGCCGGACGGTAAAACATCCGTTCGGGAATACATCCGCCACCCGGGGGCTGTAGCGCTGATCCCCTGGCTGCCCGACGGCAAATTGCTGCTCATCCGCCAGTTCCGCTATCCGCTGAAACGGGTCTTCATTGAGCTGCCTGCCGGCAAGATCGATCCGGGCGAGAATCCGGAACAAACGGGCATTCGTGAACTGGAGGAAGAAACCGGTTACCGTGCCGGAAGACTGCTATACCTGTCGAGCATCCATCCCTGCATCGGATACAGTGACGAGGTCATACATCTCTATGAGGCCTTTGATCTGCAGCGCAGTCAGCGCTGCCCCGATGAACACGAATTCATGGAGATCTTCAGCCTGTCCCTGGACGAAGCTCTCCGACTTATTGAAAAAGGTGAGATCACGGATGTTAAAACCCTTGCCGGCATTTATGCCGCCGCACACAGGAAAGGAAGATCATGACGCTCAAGAAAATGATGCGCGATATTCGCGACGGAGTCTGCCATGACCCGCATGCCGTACTGGGTATGCATGAAAACAACAAACTGGAAAAAACTATCCGTGTCTATCAGCCGGAAGCCCTCGGTGTTACGGTAACCCTTCTCGAGAGCAAAGGTGAACTGGACCTTACGCCCGCAGAGGTCGAAGGATTCTGGTCCGCGGTGTTCCAGTCGGAATCCTTTGAAAAATATGAGGTCCATGTCAAGTACAAGAATGGCAACAGCTATGATTATATCCATCCTTATCAGTTTATGCCGGCATTGAACGAAGAGGACCTCTATTTGTTCGGGAAGGGCGATCATCACTTTGTCTACGAAAAATTGGGAGCACACCCGCGTGTAATTGACGGCATCAAAGGTGTGTCTTTTGCTGTATGGGCGCCCGAAGCCCGCCGTGTGAGCGTTGTGGGGGATTTCAATCTCTGGGACGGCCGCAAACACATGATGCGCGAACTGGGATCTTCCGGAATCTGGGAAATATTCGTTCCCGGCACCCGCTCCGGACTGAATTATAAATATGAAATATTTTCAAAGGACGGCCGGCTTCTGCTGAAAGCCGACCCCTACGCCTTTTACGCCCAGCTTCGGCCGGGAAATGCCTCACGCATCTTTCAGTCGGACTATGTATGGAAAGATAAGAAATATATGAATTCCCGTCCGGAACACAGCCTGGACCAGCCACTGAATATCTACGAGGTGCATCTGGGTTCCTGGAAACGGAATGCGGACTGGCAGTGGTACAATTACCGGGAACTGGCCCCGCTCTTGATCGGGCATGTAAAAAAGCTTGGTTTTACCCATATTGAACTGATGCCCGTAATGGAACATCCCTTTGACGGTTCCTGGGGTTATCAGGTAAGCGGCTACTATGCTCCGACCAGCCGTTTCGGCAACCCGGACGATTTCCGTTTTTTTGTGGACTATTGCCATCAGAACGGTATCGGTGTGATCCTGGACTGGGTGCCGGCGCATTTTCCCAAGGACGAGTTCTCACTGGGACGCTTTGACGGTTCTGCCCTTTACGAACATGTGGACCCGAAGCTGGGCGAACATCCCGACTGGGGCACCTTTATCTTCAATTACGGGCGCAATGAGGTTACCAATTTTCTGATTTCCAATGCCCTGTACTGGCTGAAGGAATTCCATGCGGACGGTTTGCGCATCGACGCCGTCGCCAGTATGCTCTATCTGGATTACAGCCGTAAGACAGGGGAGTGGGTCCCGAACCGCTACGGAGGCAATGAAAATATCGAAGCCATCGAGTTTATGAAACGCCTGTCCACCATCGTTGGAAAATATTTCCCCTCATCGCTGCTGATCGCCGAAGAGTCCACGGCCTGGGGCGGCGTTAGCCATCCGGTGCATACCGGCGGCCTGGGATTTGATTTCAAGTGGAATATGGGCTGGATGAACGATTTCCTGCGTTACATGTCCAAAGATCCCATCTACCGCAAGTACCACCACGGCGATATGACCTTTTCCATGCTGTATCAATATTCCGAAAATTACATTTTAAGCCTCAGTCACGACGAAGTGGTACACGGAAAGCGTTCCCTGCTGAGCAAGATGCCGGGTGACGACTGGCAGAAATTTGCCAATTTCAAGCTTCTGTTGAGCTTTATGTACTGCCACCCGGGAAAAAAATGCCTGTTTATGGGGAGCGAACTGGCACCCTGGAACGAATGGAACGAAGAACGGGGCGTGGAATGGGAATTGCAGCAATGGGAACCTCACCGCAGCGCCGGGAAATTTCTGGAAGCCCTGAGCGCGTTCTACCGGCAATCCCCCGCACTCTGGCAGCGGGACCAGGAGCCGGCCGGATTTGAATGGATCGACGGCGGCAATACGGAACAGTCCATTGCCAGTTTCCTGCGGCGGGGTAAACATAAAAAAGACGAGCTGATCATGATATTTAACTTTACCCCGGAAACGTATTTTGACTTTCGCCTCGGTGTCCCCGATGCCGGGACCTATGAAGAAGCTTTCAATACCGATGCGGCGGAGTATAACGGCAGCGGTGTGGTCCGCAACTGGGCACAGCAGGCGGAAAAGATCGAATGGAACGGGAGAAAATACTCCATCAAGATCGGGGTGCCGCCGCTGGGCTGCGTGATTATGCGGCGCAAAGACAGTACGGATGGAAAATAAGACCATATTTTACGCAATAATCAACTGGGGATTGGGGCATGCAACGCGCTCAACTCCGATTATCCGCCATTTGTTGGAACGGGGGAACCGTGTTATTCTGATCGCTCACGGTAATGCGCTGAATCTGCTGCATGAAACATTTCCCGAATGTGAGTACTACGATATCCGCGATCAGCAGATCCGTTATTCCCGCCTATCCTTCCTGTTCGTTTTCAAGATCGTGGCACAGCTGCCCAAGATGCTGCTATGCTGGCGCTATGAACGGCGTAAGGTCCGGGAACTGGAAAAACGCCTTCATCCGGACCTGATCATCAGCGAAATGCGTCTGGGCGTCTGGTCCAGGCGCGTACCTTCGGTACTGATCACGCATCAACTGCGATTTTTTCTGCCACCGGCATTGCGATGGGCGGTCGTGTTCGGTGAAGCATTCAATCGCATTGTATTCCGCAACTACCGTTATGTCTTCGTACCCGACGCTGAAGGCAGTACGAATCTTTCAGGCGAACTTTCCCATAAAGGAAAAATCGCCCGCCATTCCAAAGTCCGCTACATCGGCTGCCTTTCCAGCATTGAAGTTCCCGAAACACCCGTTAAGGGGGACCTTGACCTGCTGATCAGCATTTCGGGGCCCGAGCCCCAGCGCAGCCGCTTTGAGGCAAAGGTCATGGAACAGCTCGAAGAATTGCCGGGAAGCGTATGGATAGCACGGGGAGAACCGGGCGCCGCGAAGGATAAGGTTCTGCAGAATGGACGGATCAGGATCTTTTCGCATCTGGACCGCCAAAAAATGGCCGAAGCCATGCTCAAAGCTAAATACATTGTCTGCCGTTCCGGTTATTCCACGGTCATGGAACTTTTGGCTTTGGGAAAGAATGCCCTTTTCGTGCCTACGCCCGGGCAAACGGAGCAGGAATACCTGGCGGATTATTACCGGAAACAAGGTGTTTTTCACAGCTGTCCGCAGGACAAACTGGATCTTTCGGATCTGCCGCCGCTCCCGGATAACGGGCTGCTGAAAAAAACAATCCCTGTCAACCGTTTGGATCATATTGAACAATTACTGGATTCCCTATGTCCCTGAGCCTTTACATTATCGTCGCCGTTTCTTATGCCCTTGCCGGCTGTTATGTATTGTATATCCTGTATTTTCTACTGGGATTCCGGCGTCTGAAAGCTCCTGCGCTGAAAGAGGATGCGGATCTGCCGCCGCTGAGCGTACTGATCTGTGCGCGGAATGAGGAAGCGGTCATCGAGACCTGCGTCCGTTCGGTATTTGCGCAGGATTACCCGGGAGACAAATTCCGGGTCCTGGTGGTCAACGACCGTTCCGAAGACCGTACGGCGCAGATCCTGGAAAAGCTGGCGGCGGAATTTCACTCGCTAAAACTTCTGCATCTGAACAGCTGCCCGAAAGGCATTTCTCCAAAAAAGCATGCCATTGCCCGGGGACTCGAATACTGCGATACCGAATTTATTCTTGCCACGGATGCCGATGCCCGGCATGATCCGCAGTGGCTTCGCAGCTACGCATCGCTATGTAACGAAAAACTGGGGGCGGCCACGGGCTTGTCGCTGTTCCGTAAAGATGAATTCCGTTCAGCATGGGAACGCACCTGGCAGTCCATGCAGACCCTGGAAGCTTTGTCGCATAATGTTGTGATCGCCGGTGCCATGATGAACGGTTTTGTGATTACGGCAAACGGAAATAACATGATGTACCGGAAATCCCTTTTTAACAGTAATACGGCACTGAAAAACAATGTAGTGACCGGCGATGATTCCGATATTGTCTATGAAGCACAGAGCCGTGGGTACGATGTGCTTTTTAATGCGCATCCCGCTTCCGTGGTCCGGCTCGAACCGGAATCCGGCATCGGAGCCGTTGTCAATCAGCGCGTCCGCTGGGCTTCGCATGTCATGAAAGCCACTTTGCCGGTACGCATTCTGGGGTTGAGCGTTTTTCTCTTTTATTTATCGACGCTGCTGCTGCCTTTCCTTGCCTTTGCTGATTCCGCCGTTCTATACTGGTGGGGAGGTCTCTGGCTGATCAAAGCCGCCTGTGACTTTGCTTATATGTCGTTTACTTTGCATAAATTCCGTATTCCGTATAATTTCGGACACCTGTTCCTGATGGAGCTTGTACATGCCCTGTTCATCGTTTGGGTTGGACTTGCGGGGACCTTCGGGCGTTTTACCTGGAAAGGTACGGAATATCAAAAGACCATGAAGCCATGATCAAAAAAGTATTGTCACTTCTGGGCAAGATCGCGTTAAGCGCAATTCTCCTGGGTTATCTCCTTTCCCGGATCGAGATCGGCGAACTTCATCTTTTTTTTCGAACTTTGCCTTTACGGACCATCGGAATTGTGCTGTTGCTGGGTATCATCAATGTTGGCTTTCAGGGACTGCGCTTCCTTTATACCTGCCACCGGATATTGCCGCCCTTTACGGCGAAGCAAGGCTTTGTCGCACATTTTTCCGGTTTTCTTTTCCGTCTGGTGCTCCCCGCAAGTATCGGTGAAGTGGGGAAGACCTTTCTTTTACCCGGCACGAACAAACAGCGTATCTATGCCTTTCTTATGGATGCTTTCTTCTCTGTCGGAGCCTTGTTCTTTTTCTTTGGCATCGCGACCTATCTGCTGTACCCTGCCATGTGGTATATGCTGGGATTTTGCTTCATATTTGTTGTTCTCTTTTTCATTTATCGGCTTTTAAGCAAAAACAGCAATTTCCGAAAATACATACCGGAGCAAGTTCCCTACCTGAAAATCGGTGCGATGAACATTCTGTTTACCACATTGAGTTTTGTCGCTTTCATTTTCCAGTACTGGACGATTTTGGCTCCCTACGGTATCCGTTTTTTCGATCAGGCAAAGGTCTGCTTTTTCATTCTTGGCGTAGGCTCGATACCGCTTTCTTTTGCCGGGATCGGCTTCAGTGAAAATGCCGCGAATTACGCCTTAAAAGCCTTTTCGGTCCCTTCGGAGGCGGCGGTAGGAACGGCGTTGTTCATCTTTTTTGTCAATGTGATCCTCCCGGCGCTGGTCGGTGTGATCCTCCTGAACTTTTTTTCGGAGATCCGTTACCGGCATATCCGGGAACTGGTAAAAAAAATGATCAGCAAGGAAAAGAAATAATCCGGATTCATCCGGCGGATAAAGAGCCGCAGCGGCGCATGCAGAAAGAGGAACGTTAAATAAACGGAAAATTCCGAATAACAAAAAAACCTATAGAAAACATTAAAAATAGTAGTATATTTCCAGTCAAACGAAAAAATAAAATGCGTATTAACTGCGACAAATCGAAAGAAACTGTAGGGAATTGCTGTTTGTTCAAAGCGGGGAGCGCCCGTATCCTTTTATTTCTGTTGATATCGCTGGTACAAACGCTGCTTGCGGCAGCATCAACGGACAGCCTGGTCCATGCGATCAATACCCGCCAGGGCTTGCCGCGCATCGATGCACGGCTGCAATACGCTTTTGAACTGCGGCGTTCCGATCCCGAAACATCGGAACGTGAAGCAAAGACCGCATTGAAAGAAGCGCTGGCATTAAAGAATCCGGAGCGGCAGGCGAAGGCATTCTATTATCTGGGGTTGACCTACCATTATAACGACCGCAGCGATTCCGCCGTTATTTTTCTGCAAAATTCGAAATCTCTGTACCGCGAGATCGGAGACTCTGAAAATCTCTCAAAAGTATTATCGATACTCGGAACGGCCTATCTGTCAACGACCGGCGATCAGAAACAGGCATTCGCGTATTATAATGAAGCCTTGAACGAAGCACGCAAAAGCGCCAATCACCAAACCATGGCTATCGTATATTCCCAGTTATCGAACATATTCAGGATGAACGGTTCTTATCAGCAGGCAATCGAATTCATTTATAAGGCCCGGGAACATTATGACCTCATCGGTTTTACCGAAGGCATTGCCTGGATCAATTATTCCATCGGGAGGATCTACAATACCATGAGCCTTTACGATGAGGCGGAAAAACTTTTTTTAGAGGGACTTGAAATTTACCGGAGTCTCCCGGACAATGAGAGTTCCCTCACGGGCCGGGCCATATGTATGGACGAACTCGGTTTTGCCTATATGGAATTGGGCGATATGGAAAAAGCACGGGAATACAATACGGGTGCAGCCAATATTTACCGTACAATGCGCGGCGGAGGCTTTGGTATCTCCAACTCCCTGAAATACCTCGCCAGAATTGAATATCTGGAAGAAAATCCGGAGGAAGCCCTGCGTCAGCTGGGGAAAGCGCTGCGAATTAAAAAACGTATCAATGACAGACTGGGTCTGCCGGGTGTGTATCTGTTATACGGACAGATCCTTTCCGCCCGCGGGGAATACAAAGCGGCGATCGACAGTCTGCAGCTCGGATTGTACCACGCTCAGAACAATCAACAAAAAACCCTGGAAATGAATTTAAATCTGCAATTGGCGGAAGTGTACAATACCTGCGGGCAATTTGATAAAGCGTACCGGTATCAATACCAGCATTCGGCGATCATGGATTCTATTTACGAATCCCGTGCTACCCGCGGGATGACCCAACTGGAGGCACTGTATAAACAGCAGGCACAGGAAGAGGTCATTATTCAGCTGGAGCAGGAGAACACCATTAAGGATCTGAAACTTTCCCGCGAGCGGGTCGTGCAGCAGCTCTTGCTGATCATTCTTTTTCTGGTCGTCCTGTTTGCCCTTGTCATACTGCGTTTATACATTTCCAACAGAAAGATCAATGCGGCTCTTGAAGAACAGCAGAAAAAGCTGCAGGAGCTGAACGCGACCAAAGATAAATTCTTTTCCATTATTGCCCATGATCTTAAAAGTCCCTTTAACAGTATTATCGGTTTTTCCTCTTTGATGGAGCGTTACGCAAAGGCGGAAGATTTTGAAAAAATGCTGGAATTTTCCCGCCACATCAAGACCGTATCCACGCAAACCTTTAAATTGCTGGAGAATCTGCTTGACTGGGCCCGTTCACAGACGGGAAATATACTATACAAACCGCGGGAGCTGGACGCCAGGATACTCATCCAAAATGCTATCGAACTGCATTCATCCTGCGCAAGGCGCAAGGATATTCAAATATCGACGGAAGTACCCCCTCTGAAGCTGTTAGCCGATGAAAACATGCTGCATACTGTCTTGCAGAACCTGCTCTCCAATGCCATCAAATATTCCCCGCATGGGTCCAAAGTCAGTGTGGAAGCCCGGGACCTGGGTAAAAATATTATGATCTCCGTCCGGGACGAGGGCATTGGAATCGGTCCGGAAATGCTCGGACATATTTTTGATATCGGTGAGAACACCAGCAGCCCCGGAACCGACAATGAGCAGGGCACCGGGCTGGGCTTGATAATTTGTAAAGAGTTCATAGCAAAACACGGCGGCAGTATCCGTGTCGAGAGCGAATACGGCAAAGGCAGCAATTTTATTATCATTCTGCCGAAATGACTTTTCTTCAATAATACTGGCATCATCGAATTACACAAATCCAGGATTTAGCGGTTGTCGTCCAAGGTGCTCCTTTTTTGTTTCTCCTCTTCTTTGGCTCTCCTCTCCGCGAAATTTCCCGGCAGAAAGATAAAACGTTGCCAATGCCGCGGATTACCCGTATTTTCCGGCAATAAAAAACACGCTGCCTTTACAGGAGTCCGATCATGAGAAAAAACCTGCATTTATTGTTCATCCTTTTTCTTGCAGTAGCTTGCAGTCCGGATCCCGCCTCCCTGACGGATATTATTCCGGTACAATCCCTTTTTTCGGGAGATTCGCTGAATTTGTATATCCCCGATCTGTTTTACGCCGAAGATTACAGCTCATTGGAATTCGGAAAACACCCGCATCTTGAGATAAGGAAAAGTCCGGATCCCGCCGTTTACGTTTTAAAGGCGGATACGGATTTTTCCGGTTTCGGCTGTCTGCCTTTCCGTTTTGAAGGCCGCTCTTACGAACTGCCGCTGCGGGTAACGCAGCGCCGCAATGTAAGCTTTCGCTATGCGGGAAGCCCCAAGGCCGAAACGGTTACGGTCTTTGGGAATTTCAATTTTTGGGATCGCAAGAAATATCCGATGGAAAAGCAAGCGGACGGGGAATTTGTCCTGACGCTTCCCTTTGAACCGGGGCAATATGAGTACCTTTTTGGGGTCGACGGACGGGAGATCCTGGATCCTGCAAATCCGGTCTCGGTCCCGAACGGGCTGGGCGGCTTCAATTCTTCGCTAAAGGTCCTTCCGCTCTTTGAGGGAAAGCGTCCTTTCATTACTCCCCTGGACCAGCAAAATACCGCTTTTCTTCGGCTGCGCTATCATATTCTGCCGCATGATTACCGGCAGGGTTTTTCCATCCGGGATCTCCATGTGCTGCTCGATAACCACCGTTTGCCTCAGCGCTTTATCCGCTTGCGGAAAGAGATCATTACGCTCCGTATTCCACGAAAACATGCGGAAAAAGCCCGGCGCCTGCGCTTGATGTGGAGCAAGGGGAATTGCAATTCCAATATCGCGGAACTGATCCTGGAAGGGGGGCTTCCGGCGGGAAATCAGGGTATGTTCAAATGGCAGGATGGCATTCTCTATTCCCTGATGCCGGATCGTTTTTATGACGGCGATCCTTCGAACAATAAAGCCCTTATCCATGGCGAACTTGCAGAACGCGCCAATTTCCGGGGCGGCGATCTTTATGGGATCATTCAGAAGCTTGATGAAGGGTACTTCAATGACCTTGGTGTCAATACCCTGTGGATACTGCCTTTTATCCGGAACACGGACAAACCATTCCGGGAAACACCACCGCCGCACCGGATGTTCAGTGCTTATCACGGATACTGGCCCGTTGCCCCACGCGAGGTAGACCCGCATTTCGGAACCCTGGAAGATGCACGTACACTTGTTGATGTGGCGCACAAACGGGATATCCGTATTCTGATGGATTTTGTTTCCAACCATGTGCATGAGGAACATCCCTATTACCGCCGCTATCCCGGGTGGTTCGGGCAATATACATTGCCGGACGGCCGCAAGAATCTCCGTCTCTTTGACGAATACCGTCTGACAACATGGTTCGAATCCTACTTGCCGAGTTTTGACTATCCCGCTGCTCCGGAAGCCGTAGATACCGTGGTCAGCGATGCTATCTGGTGGCTGAAAGAGCTGAATCTGGACGGTTTCCGGCATGATGCGGTCAAGCATGTGCCTCCTCTTTTCTGGCGGCAGCTGACCCGGGAGATCCGGGAGAATTTTCCCGATAAAGATATTTACCAGATCGGGGAGACCTTCGGCGATCATGCTCTGATCCACGCATACGTCAATCACGGTCAGCTTTCGGCGCAGTTCAATTTCAACCTCTATTGGCCGGCCCGTTATGCCTTTGCGGTAGACGGTTCGGGTTTTGAGGCGCTGGCTGCCGAAATGGAGCGAGTCATTGATATTTACGGCCAGTTGCATCTGATGGCCAATCTGATGGACAGCCACGACCAGCCCCGCTATCCCGCATATCTGGAAAAAGATCTTGACTGGAGCGAAAATTCTCAGGAAGTCGGCTGGCAGCGGGATATCCGCGTGGATGATCCGCAGACCTACGATAAGATTGCGATGTATATGACCTATCTGATGAGCATACCGGGACCGCCGGTCCTGTATTACGGGAACGAGATCGGGATGAGCGGTGCCGGCGATCCGGACAACCGGCGCATGATGCCCTGGAAGATCACTCCCGAACAGCAGGAACTGCGGAAGTACATTGCTACGCTCACCGCTTTACGCAGCGCACACAGCGCTCTGCGCTACGGAGATTATCTGACCCTGCGTGCCGATACGGATGTATATGCCTATTTACGCAGCGATTTTAACGAGCGTATAGTGACCGTGATCTACCGGAACGGGCGTCCCGGCCGCATTTCGGTTCCGCTGCCGGAAGCCCTTACGATACCCGGACTCCGTTGTCTGAATACGGAAACCGCTTTTCAAATGGAAGAGCAGCGGCTGATCCTGGATGCAAAACCATACAGCGGCTATATTTTTAAGATTGAAGATCGCTGAATAATTAAAATTCCGCTATGAAAAAAAGGGGAAAGGACAGCGCCTTTCCCTTTTTATTTTTCTTAAAGAACAGGGACTTTTATCCGTTGACCGGATCGAATAATTTGGTACTCAGGTATTTTTCGCCGCGGTCGGGAAAAACGATGACCATGCAGCCGCGGTCCAGATCTTTAGCCACTTCCAGCGCAGCCAGCATAGCGGCGCCGCTGCTCATTCCCACAAAGATGCCCTCTTCCCGGACGATGCGCCGGGTCATTTCAAAGGCGGCCTCGGTCTCGACCATGATTTGCCGGTCGATCAGCCGGGGATCGTAGATCTGCGGGACGATCGCCTCTTCCATGTTTTTCAGTCCCTGGATATAATGCCCCTTTACCGGATGGGCGCAAATGATCTGAATGGAACGTTTGTTTTCCCGCAGCGCCTTGCCGACGCCCATAATGGTCCCGGACGTTCCGATACTGGAAACAAAGTGCGTCAGCTGTCCGCCCGTCTGCTGCCAGATCTC
Source organism: Fidelibacterota bacterium (assembly GCA_028718545.1). Lineage (GTDB taxonomy): Bacteria > Fidelibacterota > Fidelibacteria > Fidelibacterales > Fidelibacteraceae > M50B103. The sequence goes on from JAQULT010000010.1 coordinate 27,823, forward strand.
CTCGGCGGTGACCTTGTAATGCGCGATCTTGTTGTATTCGTTGGAAAACTGATCAAGGTTGAAATACCTGTCGGGTTCTTTTTCCACCATTTCCCGCACTTTGCGGATGGCGCCGTCCGTGCCCGCTGTCGCCGGAGTCAGGATCACCTCCGCGCCGAAAGCCCGGATCATCTTACGGCGCTCGGGGGACACTGTCTCGCTCATTACGATAGTCACCTTATAGCCTTTTACCGCACCGATCATGGCCAGGCCGATGCCGGTATTTCCGGAGGTCGCTTCCAGAATGATCTGCCCTTCCTTCAGGCAACCGTCCGCTTCGGCCTGCTGGATCATACGCAGTGCGATGCGGTCTTTAATGCTCCCGCTGGGATTGAATCCCTCCAGCTTTGCGTACATATTCACATTCTTATTGGGATTCAGCCGGTTGATCCGGACCAGCGGCGTATGCCCGATCGTCTGTAAAATACTGTGATAGATCATATTCTTCTCCGTAAATCAACATTGAATATAAAACAAATTCTGCCAACAAAACAGGAGAAGCATCGGAAAAGTCAAGGATTTTTTCTTTTCCGCCGCAAGAAGAGAGGAGAAAATTGCGGAGCGATAAAAATATAGCAAAAGAAAGATATTTTGATTATACTTCAAAATCAAACAGGAGGTAAGCCCATGAAGATCATCAGCGATATGACCTGTCAGCTTGAACCGGACCGTATTAAGGAACTCGGTCTGGGCGTCATTGACATGCCCGTTCTAATGAACGGAAAAGAATATCCTCAGCACTGGGATATGCCGAACTGGCGTGAAGAGAAAGAAAAATTCATTGCTTTAATGCGGGATAAAAACAACAAGATGACAACTGTGGGCGTCTCGGAAAAACAGTTCATCGATGCTTTTGAACAATACCGGGATGAAGAGATCCTACTGATTACGCAGGCCTTACACAACACCCATGCCACCCGCGATGCGCTGCACAAGGTCCTGGACGAACACCCGGAATACGATGTCAAGGTCTTTGATACGAAAAGTCTGGTCAGCGGCGTGGGAGTCCAGATACTGGCCATGCTGCGGGAGTGTAACTGGAAAACGGAGGACCGTGAGACCTGTTTTAATATCCTGATGAGAAACCGCGAGAACACCCGTGTTTTGGGTGTCCTTTATGATATGTTCTACCTGCATCGCGGCGGACGCGTGGGTCTGGCCAAGGCCGTCATGGCCACGGCGATGGGCATTATCCCGCTTTTATCTTCGGAGCCGGCCTCGGGAGAGATCAAGGCGATCGGCAAAGCCCGGAACTTTAAACAGGCCTGTGCCCGCTTTCAGGCTATTATTACCGCACAGATGGAAGAGAAGAACAGTAAAACCCTGACCGTGGCTATGTCCTACGTGCTGGATCATGATAAAGAGTGCCTTTATATGAAACAGAAACTGGAAGAGGCCGCCGAAGAGCTGGGCTGGGATCTTTATGTCGAGATCAATTATTCGAATTTTGCCCATATGCCCCATTTAGGCCCGGATTACTTCGAGATGGGATATGTCATTGGAACAAAATAAACAAACGAATCGCCCTATGAATGCAGATACCTTTGTAGCATGCCTGGAAGGCGGGCTGGATTATTTTAAGGCAAATTATCATACCATCGACAATCTGAACGTTTTTCCGGTGCCGGACGGCGATACGGGTGTCAACATGCTGCTGACACTGGAGCCCGCCGTTGAAGCGATCCGGAACCTGGATAAGCATGATTACCAAAATGTTCTGTCCATCCTTCAGGAAGTCACCACCATGAACAGCCGCGGAAATTCAGGATTCATACTTTCGCGCTTTTTCAGCGGCTTTGCCGAGATTGTCAGTCAGTACGGCTCCCTTGACCCCGAGATCTTTACGCGGGCTTTTTCCCAGGGGCATTACGTATCCAAGACCGCCATTTCCACACCCATGAACGGAACCATGCTTTCCGTATTTGAGGCGGTGGTCAAAGCCCTGAGCCAAACTCCCGCTTCTGCCATACCGGAACACCTGGATCTGGCCGCACGCGCCGGCAGGGAAGAGGTATTCCGTACCCCCGAGAAACTCCCGGTCCTGAAAAAAGCCGGTGTGGTGGACTCCGGAGCCCTTGGATTCGTCTTTATTCTTGAGGGTATGAAACGCCGTCTCTACGGAGAAGAGATACGGATCGAACGGGAATCCGATTTTCGTTTTGAACCGGATCCCGATTCCAGTATCGAAGAGTTGATGACAATCAGCAACCGCTATTGCACGGAACTGACGATCCGCAGATCCGCGGAGGTGCCTCCGAACGGACTGGAAGATTTCCTGAACGAGAAAGGCGACAGCGTGGCACTGCTGGTCAACGAAGACATCATTAAACTGCATGTCCACACCAACGAACCCGAAAATGTCATCAGTGAACTCAAACTTTACGGCGAGATCATCAGTGAAAAGATCGAGGATATGAAGAAGCAGATCGAAGAGGAATTTGCCCGCTTCCGTCACGAAAACGAGGTTGGTGTCCTGGCCATTGTTCCCGGAGAAGGTTTCCGTTCCATTCTGCACGAGTTCGAGCCCGATCTCGATGTACTGGTCTATGGTAAAAATCTTCCCAAAACCGCCGACATCCTCAATCATGTCAGCCAGATGCCTTATGAAGATGTCATCGTTCTGGCAAACGATAAAAACATTATCCCCGCCATTCAGCTGGTAAAAAACCAGAGCGAGAAACATATCGAGATCTTTCCCAGCAGGAACATTGTTCAGGGTGTTGCCGCCATTATGGGCTTTGTCAAGAATCTCAGCTGGGAAGAGAATCTTGCACAAATGACGGAAGCCATGGAACTGGTGGACAATGTCAGTGTGTACCGGAGTGTTAAGGACTCAAAGTTTGCCGATATCCACATACCCCACAATCACTATTTTGCCGTCATGCAGGGAAAGATCCTTGCCGTATCGGACGATTTTGAAGAGACCGTGCTTCGGGCCCTGCGTACCGCCCGTCCGGACGAACGTTCGGCGATCAGTCTCTATTATAATAATGATACGGATGAAAAAGCCCTGGAACAGATCCGGGAAACCCTGGAAGAAGAGCTGGAAGACGTCGAGATACTGGTCCGCTACGGCGGTCAGCATACCGCCCTCTTGCTGATCGGACTGGAATAGAACAAGACGAAAAGGAATGCCTGAAGGAGGAACCATGTTTTACCTCATCCTCGTTGGCGGAATGCTTTGTGCCTATCTTTCGGGAAGCGTGAGTTATGCGCGGATCTTTGCCCGTCTTGGAAAAGGCGTGGATATCACCCATTTGGGAAACGGCAATCCCGGAACCTCTAATGTTATGCGTAATGTCGGGAAGTTTTGGGGGACACTTACCTTGCTGGGGGATGCCCTGAAGGGCTCCCTGGTCATGATGCTCTTTAAGGCGTTGTTCTTTTCGCCCAAAGCCCTGTATCCCGTCGAAGGTCCTTTTGCCGGAGCAGGATTTGCCGCTATCGTGCTGATCGGCATTGCGGCCATTTACGGACACGGCTATCCCGTTTTCTACCGCTTCCGCGGCGGCGGCTCCATCGGCGTATTGTTCGGCTGCTGGCTTTTTCTGATCTATCCGCAGTTCCTGATCCATATTGTGATCGCCTATATGATCGTCAAACTTTTTCTGCGGAAACAAAAGTATCCCATGGGACGGATGACCCCGTTGGTCTTTCTGATCCTGACGCCCCTGCTAACGCTGCTGGAGAGCCTGCTGATCCGGGACTGGCATCCGCTGTATCCGCAGAGCCTGCTTTTTGACCATATCGGCTGGGGAAATCATTTTCTTCAGTTTGACGGCAACGGCTGGCTGCTGATCGCAGGATTATTCCTTTTTTCTCTCTCCGTGATCCCGACCAATCTTTCTCTGCTTAAGAACGTGATCCTTCCGGGAAAAGGGAAGATCGGGGAACCCGATACGGAAACAAAACAAGAGGGTGTCTGAAACTATCCCCTTCCGTGGAAAAACATCGAATTATAGGCAATCCTGAATTTATATAAAAATAAATGCGTTGTTTTTATGACGGGAATGCGGTAGATTTTCCCGTAAACAGTTGAAGTAGAACAAGGAGTCCTTTATGCACGCGCTTGATTATGTTATTGTTATCGTATATCTGATTGCGATGGTAGTAGTCGGGTTATGGATGCAGCGAAAAGCCAAAAAGGGGATCGAATCGTATTTTCTGGGGGACCGTAATCTGCCCTGGTGGGCGCTGGGTGCGTCGGGAATGTCTTCCAATCTGGATATCAGTGGCACTATGATCATTGTAGCCCTGGTCTATGCGATCGGTGCAAAGGGATTCTATATCGAGATCCGCGGGGGTGTTACCCTGATAATGGCCTTTCTGATGATCTATATGGGAAAATGGAACCGCCGTTCCAAGGTCATGACCGTTGCCGAATGGATGACCCTGCGTTTCGGGAAAGGTCCGCAGGGGGATATGGCCCGGCTGATCCAGGCAATTACCTCCATTATTTTTACCATTGCGATGATCACCTATTTTGCAATCGGCGGCGGAAAATTCCTGGACAGTTTTCTCGGCATTCCCAAATCCTGGACGCTCCAGATAGGTTCCATTGTAATCGGTACGGAATTCTGGGCGGCCTTTATTCTCATTGCGATTGCTATGATCTATACGGTCGCGTCAGGGCTTTACGGCGTGATCTGGACCGACGTCTTTCAGGGGATCCTGATATTTATGGCCATTGCCTACGTGGTCATCCGCGCCCTGGGTTTACAGCTTCCGGAAGCCTTTGCCGTCGGAATGCCGCTGAAAGACGGAGGATTTATGCAGGTTCAGACAAGTTTCCGCGAATGGGTCAGTCTGGCACCGCAATGGCGGCTGAATATCCCGGCGGAATCCGATTATTCGATGTACAATGTATTCGGAGTGCTGGTGATGTTCTATCTTTTCAAAGTGATTCTTGAAGGCAGCGGCGGTACCGGCAATTATATGATCCAGCGCTATTATGCAGCCAGGAATGACCGCGAGGCAGGATTATTATCCCTGTTCTGGACCGGATTGCTGTCTTTCCGCTGGCCCTTTATTGCGGCTCTGGCTGTCTGGGGCATATCTTTGGGGAGCGGGATCACCGACCCCGAAATGGTACTGCCGGCGGTGGTTACGGTACTGCCGGTCGGAATCAAGGGATTCCTTATCGCCGGCCTGATGGCCGCCGCCATGTCGACCTTCGATTCCACGGTCAATGCCGGTGCGGCCTACTGGGTCAAGGATATTTATCAACAGTATATCAATCCGCATGCAACGGATAAACAGCTGATGAAGCACAGTTACGGTGCATCGATTCTAATCGTGGTTCTGGGGCTGGCGCTAACGGTCTTTATTAAGAATATCAATGAGATCTGGTCCTGGATCACCATGGGACTGGGAGCGGGATTGCTGATACCGCAGCTGGTGCGCTGGTACTGGCACCGCCTGAACGGTTACGGCTATGCCATCGGTGTCGGCGCCGGTATGCTGACGGCCATTCTCTGGAAGGTCTTTATGAAGACCGGTCTTCTGCCCGATTCCCTGGCTCCGGAATACTACGCCTTTATCGCCGCTTCCCTGATGTCCCTGCTCGGCATCATTATCGGGACTTTGGCAACCCGTCCCATTGACGAAAAGATCACTGCAAATTTCTATAATGTAACCCGGCCTTTCGGCGCCTGGAAAAAATACCGCGAAATGCTTCCCGAGCATGTACGTCTCGGGATCAAAAAGGAGAACAAGCGAGATATTATTTCCGTGATCCTTGCCGTTCCCTGGCAATTGTCCCTCTTCATGTTCATGATGAACCTGGTCTTCAAAGCCTGGGGACAGGCGCTGGTTCTGGGGCTGGTATTTCTTGGTTTAAGCGTGGGATTGTATTTCACCTGGTTCCGCCATTTATCGACAGAAGTGATCGTCGACAGCGAGCCCAAAGCCTGAAACGATAGCAGGCCCCGCTAAATAAAAGATATTTTCGGTTTTTATGGGATTCAGCGTTTGATCAGAATTATTCCGCTCGAAGCCGGCAGACTGACACCGCTGAAAATGCGTTCCTGGGTAAAGGGCAGGGTGCTGATCAGGGTAACCCAGCCGCCCTCCGGAAGCGTGTAATAAGCAGATTCCTTTTTGGAACCGTTGACCAGTACCAGCAATTCTTCATGATAATTACCGGAAGGCAGAATCTGATATCCGATCCCGTAGCGGGCGTCCGCATAATAGGGACGCAGGGCTTCGCGCGGAGATTTCCGCAGTTGCGGATAGATCTGACGCAGGCGCAGAATGGCGGAATAAAAATCGCTCAGTTCGCGGTTCTGCGCGGCGATATTGTAGTTGATGTAATTCGTGCTGTTATCTTTATTGTAGGAATTGTGATCGATGCGGCCCTGATGCGGGTCCGGATAATCATTGATCTCGATCACCTTGCTGCGTCCGAATTCCTGACCGGAATGCAGCATGCAGATACCCTGTGAACTTCCCAGAACAAAAGCTCCGAGTTTGTGAAAGCGCAGTTCTTCCGGATTGAGTTTCCCGTGTGCCCGGACATCGGGGATGATCTCGTCTTCGCGGTTCTTTTTCAGATGCAGGCGGACGAAATCGCCAAAGGTATGGTCGTCGTGGGATTCAAGGTAGTTGACCGAATGACCGGCATCACGGTATTGACCGCCGTCGCTGCGCAGGGACCCCATCAGAAAGCGCAGGGCATTTTCGCGGTTAACGCCGTCGTCCCAGCGGCCGAAGATAAAACCGGGACGTGTATAGGGATTTTGTCCCTTGATCCCGTTGCGGAACTGATCGTTCCAGGAAGCCCAGCCCAGATCGCTGAAATGATCGGGATTATAGGTACCGCCCCAGGGTTCGGCGATCAGGATCACATTCGGGTTCACTTTGACCGCTTCGCGCCGGATCATTTCCAGGGTCCCGTCATCGATCATGGCAGCCAGGTCAAAGCGAAAACCGTCGATATGGTATTCCCGCATCCAGAACAGTACGCTCTCGACGATCATTTTTTGTGCCATCGGGGCTTCGGTCTTAAAATCGTTCCCGCAGCCGCTGACACCGGTAAAATCGAGATTTTCGTCCAGCCGGTAATAGTACTTTTTATCGATCATTTTATAGGGATTGGGATCGTAAGTGCTGGTATGGTTGTACACCACATCCATCAGTACGGCAAAACCTGCGGTATGCAGGGCTTTGACCAGGGATTTGAATTCCGAGACGGCTTTGCCCCTGTCATCGATATAAGTACCTTCGTTCATGTGACCCGCAGAGCTGTAGTAATTTTCGGGAGCAAAGAAAAAAGTGCTCATATAGCCCCAGTGATTCCGCGCATAGGGATTCCAGGTATTGAAGAGAGCGGTGGACGTATCCCGGTAAGGGATCTCGATATTGGCGAAATCGTGGAGGGGCAGAAATTCGACGGCATTGACGCCCAGTTTTTTGAGGTAGGGGATTTTCTCGATAAATGCGCCGTAAGTTCCTTTTTCTTTGGTTCCGGCGCTTTCGTGAGCGCTCATGTCGCGCAAATGGGTTTCATAAATGATCAGGTCCCGCGGATCCCGTGGCGACATCCAGGTGTCGCTGCCCCAGTCAAAGTTGCATTTGTGAATAAAACTCCGCGCATTGATCTGATAATGGTTCCGTGTGGAAACGGCCCGGGAATAAGGGTCCGGGACAAGGGTATTCGGCTGAAAGATATCTCCGGGGCCGTTGGCGGCGTTGACATAATATCCGTAATAGTAATTCCAGAGTTTTTTGTTGATCGTGATCTCCCAGACGCCCTGATTGTCACGCTGAAGATAATAGCTTTCCACTTCGGGTCCTTTTGCACTTTTGAACAAAGCCAGACGGACGGAGCTTGCCCGCGGCGCAAAGATCCGGAAGTTGAAACGGCCGTTCTCAAAAGTGCAGCCCAGATCCTTGTCGGAGTATAGCGTATCAAAAGCGGTAAGGTCAAAAGGCGTTACCGGCGCCGGCGGAAGATTTCCGGAATCCCGGAATGCACAGCCGGCAGCGAGGGCCAGTATTAAAAAAAACAGGGGACGCAATCGATTCATTTTTCTTTGTACCTCTTTCTCACATTTTACAATATAAAAACAAAAATGAAAAAAAACGATAAATATTAATTTTGCGGCATACCTGAAGCCATCGATACTGTTCCGGGGGCAGCCGGCCCTTTCCCCGGGAAAATTATCCTGAAAATTGATTGGAAAATCGGGTGCCATTGAGTATTTTAAAATGACCTCAGGCCTTCGTCGGCAGCATATTGCTGAACCCCGTCAGGTCCGGAAGGAAGCAGCGGTAAGTGATCATTCTGTGCGTCAAGCAACCTGAGGTCTTTTCATGAACGAACAGGGATAATTATATGAGTCATCAGGTCATCAGTCTGAAGTACCGTCCTCAGCGCTTTGAAGACGTGGTAGGGCAGGAACATATCACGGTGACATTGCAGAACGCCCTAAAAAAGAAACGGCTGGGTCATGCCTATATTTTTTCGGGTCCCCGCGGAACCGGAAAGACCACGACTGCGCGTTTGTTGGCAAAGCTGGTGAATTGCGAAGATCCGAAGGACGGTAATCCCTGCAATGCCTGTGTAAGCTGCAGAGAGATCACCGAAGGCCGCAGCATGGATGTGCACGAGATCGACGGAGCCTCCAATCGCGGTATTGACAGCATCCGGGACCTGCGCGAACAGGTCAAATATCCTCCGACGCGCGGAAAATACAAGGTCTATATCATAGACGAATTCCATCAGATCACCAAGGAGGCTTTCAACGCCTTGCTCAAAACCTTAGAGGAACCTCCGAAACATATTCTGTTCATTTTTGCCACTACCGAACTGCACAAGGTCCTGCCCACCATTTTAAGCCGTTGCCAGCGTTTTGAATTCCGCCGCATTCCCATTCCGAGGGTTATGCAGCTCTTGCGCGAGATCGCTGACCGGGAGGGTGCCGCCATTGATGACGATGCCCTGATGCTGATCGCAAAAAAAGGGGACGGCAGTATTCGCGACAGCGAGAGTATTCTGGAACAGGTGATCGCCTTTTCCGGGGAAGCCGTCAGTTACGAAAGCATTCTGAATATGCTGGGTGTGATCCGGGAGGAGGTATTTTTCGATCTTTACCGTGCCTTGAACGAAGGCAGTGCCGGGTGTGCCCTAGCCCTGCTGGACGATATGTTGATGCGCGGCTACGATGCTGCGGAATTTGTCACGCATTTTTCCATTTTTCTTCGGGATCTTTACATCGTCAGAGTACACGGTTCAGCAGAGCTCCTGAACACCAGCGAGACACTCAGAAAGGAATACGAAACACTGGCCCGGAACCAGGATGATCATACAATTGTCCGGATGCTGGTCATTGTCAACGATCATTTGCCGGAGATCGGGCGCTCGGCAAACGTCAAGATCCTCTGTGAATCGCTGTTCATCAAACTTTCCCGATTGCAGGATTTTCGCGACCTGGATGCGGTCCTTGCCCGCCTGAACGGCGAAAAAACCGCCGTACCGCTGAAGCCCAAATCCGAAACTCCCAAAGCCGAAATCCCCAAAACCGTCCCCGTTCCCGGAGCGGTAAAGGCAGCACCGGTCCAAAAAGTACCGGCGTCGGCGGAAAGCGAGCATCCGGCAGCGGTCAGCGTTGAAGAAGTCAAAAAACGCTGGCAGGAAGTGGTGGATTGCGTACAGCCGAAAAAACCGGCACTGGCGGGACTGCTATGCCGGGTGGGGCTGATGCAGAGCAACGGCGGAATTTTGGTGCTGACAGTAGAAGATGATTATTCCTACGACTTTCTCCAGAGGAACGACGCAACGATCCGTTCCTGCCTGAAAAGCGTCTTTAAATCTTCCTTCAATCTGCGGGTCGAGAAAAACCCGGTGCCGGATTCCGATCGTGTCATGAAGGAGCGCAAGGTTGACGGAGCGGTACAGCAGGTGATCCAAAGTTTTGAGGGAGAATTATTATAAATCGTTGACAAAGGTTAATTAAAGGTATAAATTTAAACGATTGGTATTAATTGTACAGGTTTGAGGTAAGTAAAAGGAAGGAATTGCTACAGCAAGACTAAGCAAGTTGGCAACAAACGCGATTGTGACAGAACAAAGCGATAAATATTTAAGGAGTTGTTATATGAGGCTAAGATTGATTTTAGCGGGAGTTTTGCTTGTTTTCAGCATTTCTTACGCTGCCACGACCGGAAAGTTATCCGGTTATGTGACGGATGCTGGAACGGGTGAACCTTTGGCGGGTGCGAATGTTCTTATTCGGAACACCAGTATGGGAGCCGCAACCAATGCAGAAGGCTTCTATGTCATTCTTAATATTCCTCCCGGAGAGTATGAAGTCGTATCCAGCTACATCGGTTACGCGACGGTTCAGCAGGCGGAAGTCCGGGTACGTATCGACCTGACCACCATGCTGGATTTCGAGATGCGCGTACAGGCCTACCAGGGGGAAGAGATCCTGGTGACCGCGGAACGCAAGGTTGTACAGGTAGATATTGCATCCAGCCAGGTCAACATCAGCCGGGATGAGATCGCGGACCTTCCGGCGACCTCCATTTCCGATGTTGTGGGCATGGAAGCCGGCATGAGCGGCCTTCAGGTCCGTTCCGGCGATCTGGACGAGACCACCCTGCTGGTCGACGGTCTGACCATGAAAGACAGCCGTACCGGCGATCCCATCTCCACGGTCTCCCTGTCTTCGATCCAGGAAGTCATGATCCAGTCCGGCGGTTTCAGCGCCGAATACAGCGACCTGCAGTCCGGTGTGGTCAGCATTGTGACCCGGGAAGGAAGTCTGGACAAATATTCCCTGAACATGAACGTCAAATACAGTCCCTATAAACCGAAGAATTTCGCCTTTACCGATATCAGCGGCAATGTGGTAAGTTCCATGTTCGACGAAAACTCGGTTTTTTTACGTCCTTATCTGGATGACGAAGTCTGCTGGACCGGTACCCGCAATGGCGCCTGGGACTCCTGGACCATGGGCGAGTATCCGGAATTTGTGGGCTGGAATGTTGTCAGCGAGCGTCTGATGGCGGACAACGATCCCGCGAACGACCTGACTCCCGAAGCCCTGCAGCAGCAGTTCCGCTATCTGACGCGCCGCGGCGATGATTTCCTCGCCCAAAAGATACCGGATTATCATCTGGACCTCGGATTCAGCGGTCCGGTACCCTTTGTCTCCGAAAAACTTGGCGGATTGCGTTTCTTTATGACCTATGTCGGAAATCAAAGTGCCTATCTGCAGCCTCTGGCGACCGATAAGTATACGGACTGGACCTGGACAGGGAAGGTGACGAGTGACCTGAGTCACAAAATGAAGCTTACCCTTTACAGTATGCAGAACAAATATTACGGTACGGCCAGCAGCCAGACCGGCGGGGCCGGCGTTTATACCAACGGATCCGGTGCGGTTGACGGAGGATGGTCCATGTCCCGTCTCTTCTATCCGAACTATTACGGTATTGCGGAACGCTACAACCAGCTCTATGCCGCCACATTAAAGAATATTGTTGACGAAAAGACCTATTGGGAAGGCATTCTGGAATTTTCCCAGACAGCCTACAGTACCTATATGGCCCCGGATCGTGACAGTGCCGTGTATAATCTTTTTGACGGTGTCGACGGTGCGGATCTGTGGATGGATGAACGGCCTTACGGTTTCTGGCCTTCCATGACCACGACCTACGCCAGTACCAACTTCTTTACGGGGTATGTCCAGTGGCCTTACGACAGCACGAAAACATCCAACCTGCGGGCAACCTATAATATCAAATCCCAGGTCAACGACCGTAACGAGGTTAAGGCCGGCGCGCAGTTCCAGTACTGGCTCTATGATATGAACTACGGTTCGCACCGCTCGCTGACAGCCTCCAGCGCCACCAATACCATGTGGGTCCGGAATCCTTTCCAGATCGATTTTTATGTCCAGGACAAGCTGGAATATGAAGGATTTGTCGCTTCGGTGGGACTCCGCGGTGAATACTGGAATCCCAATTGTGAATGGTTCGATATGGACAGCGTGCGCTGGCTTGAAATCTTTTCGAGCGACCTGTTCAAACCGTATGCGCTGAACGATTCGCTGGCAAATGCCACGTTCCCGATGCGCCGTGCAAGAGGTCAGTTCCATCTGATGCCGCGTCTGGGAATCTCACATCCGATCACCGAAACCTCCAAGCTTTATTTCAACTACGGTCACATGTATCAAAAGATGGACCCGGATTATTACTTCCAGATGCGCCGTTACGGCGATTACAGCCTGTCCTGGATCGGCGATCCGGAAACACAGTTTGAAAAGACCGTTTCCTACGAGCTGGGTTTCGACCAGGCGATCGGCCGCAATTACCTGATCCATGTTGCCGCGTATTATAAAGACAAGAGTAATCAGGCGACCACGACCACCTACCGGAGTATTGCCGGCAACAGCTATTCGGTAACGGACGACCGGACCTATCAGGATATCCGGGGTCTGGAAGTGACCTTTAAAAAACTGTACGGCGAATGGTTCCGCGGTTTTGTCAATTTGAACTACAGCGCTTACAGCAGCGGTTCCTTTGCCTGGCCTACCGTCTATGAAGACGAAGGTTCGGAAGCCTACAAGAACATGATCCAGAACACCGAGAGCAAAAAACAGTCCAAGAGCACACCGCTGCCTTCCGCCAAGGCCAACCTGGTCTTCCGGACCCCTTCGCGGCTGGGAACGCTGCTCGGCGACTGGAGCTTGTCCGTACAGGGAAGCTGGTACGATGCGGGCTACTACATTAACCGTACCCGCGGTTTCTATTCCAAGATCATCGAGATCCGGGATGCATGGTATTGTGACATGAAGCTGATGAAACCCTTCCGCTTTGATCGTTACAATCTGTCTTTTGTCATGGAGATCAACAACGTGCTCAATCTCAAGCGTCTCAGCCTTGCCGGCCAGTCGCTGGGATCCAGCTATGCACTGATCGACGGATATCAGTCGGATCATTATATTGAGTCCCTGCACTTCCCGACCGCCGCTTACGAAGAAACGAATCAGAACCACATTTCCCCGCTGCATTATCCGGATGGAACCAAGAAAAAAGCGGATAAATACTACGATTACCGTCCCTCAGGCGTTGCCTATCAGCCCCTGTCCTATGCATCCAATACCACCCAGGTTACCGATCCTTCCGTGATTTACTACCTGGAACAGACCCAAAGCTGGTCCCGGATCGAGAATAGCAGTATCGTAGCGGTTCCGGACGAAGAGATAATCGAAATCCTTAACAACAGAGCGTACATTGATAATCCGGCAAATACTCCCTATATGTTCCTCAATCCGCGGAATATCTATGTCGGTTTGCAGTTATCCATCGATTTATAATCAAAAAGCGAGCAAGATATGAAAAAATCAGCCCTTATAAAATTATTACTACTGACATTTCTGATCCTGTCCGCCGCGTCCCTTAACGCTGCCACCCGCTATAAATGGATCGTCATCGGTTCTTTACAGAACTTTTATTACGATACCGGGACCGAGTGGGAGGAAGTGGTTTATGCGCGCCAGCAATGGGGTTTTACCTGGGATTCCTTTTTCCGGGATAAGGACATGCAGGCCGCAAAAGGCATGTGGATCGGAGCAACCAATTTCTTTGATCCGGTAATGAATACCACCTACACGCATAAGGTGATCCATAACGGACCGCGCAGTGTCACGGATATCGAAATGCGCGAATTCATGCCGCAGGAGATCAAACTGATCGCCCGTTACGATCATCCGGAAGTTTTGGTTGACGGAAGCGAAGGTTCGGACATGATGAATGCCGCCGATGCCAAAAATGATGATGTCGACGAGATCGATCCCACCATCAAGGCGGACCGTATCTTTCATAATGTCGTCAATACCTCTCTGGGTCTTACTCTGACCCGGAATGTCTACGCAATGGCGCAGCAGAACTATGACAACATTCACATTCTGGAATACGAATTTGAGAATACCGGTATTTACAATGCTGCCGGCAGTGTACATCCGCAGACCCTGGAAGGTGTCTATTTTCACTGGCAGTGGCGGGATGCCACTGCACAGGAAGGCTGCTGGAACGGCGCCTATACCGCTTTGTACCGCAACTGGATCGAGACCACCGTCCGTGACGTACGCTGGGGATTCAGCACGATGAACGACGTGATCGGCGAAGATCAGAATAACCCCACCCCCGTATCGACGTATATTGATAAAACGGGCCAGGATGCCCAGGACGACCAGGGAAACTGGATGCGGGGTTATGTCTCCTGGATGGGGTACTGGTCCGATTTCGGTTACAACAATATCGGCTCACCGCTGGTCAAGGGCGTAGCCCACAACGGCTTGGCCGTGATCAACGACGGACGATTGGGAGCCCCGCAGTATAAGGGAATGGTCGTGATCCATGCGGACAAGTCCGCCACCGATAATAGCGACGATCCTTCACAGCCCCGTTCCAACGGATTTATCAACTCCAATCATCAGCATACCTTTACCGCCGGTCTGAACCAGTATGATGCCGCGACGATGACCCAAAAATATATACAGTACATTGCAAACGGCAATATGGGCAGTCACGCGCAAGATGTCTGGAACACCCAGGGTTCCGCTGACGGGCTGCTGGCCGATGCCGGGGCTTATTCCAAGTCGAAAGAAGCGGCGGGATTCTCGCAGATGCTGGCTTTCGGGCCCTACACGATCGCTCCCGGCCAGAAGATCAAGATCGTCTTTGCCGAATGTGCCGCCGGCCTGGGACACTACCGCGGTTATGAGGTAGGCCAGCAGTGGCATCAGGCAAAATATAAAGGCCAGACCGTCGAAGTGGTCGATCCGGACAATCCCGGCTCAACAATGCAGATCACCGCGGCGGAAGCGGATGTATGGAAAGATAAAATGGTCTACAGCGGACGCGATTCGCTGATGAACACCTTCCGCCGTGCCATTAATCTCTATAAGGACGGTTTCTATGACGGGATCCCGGAAGCACCGCGTCCTCCCGAAAACGTTGAGATCTTTTCCACCGAGGATGGCGTTAAGATCTACTGGAAAGCAACAGAAGCACTGACGCATCCCAAATTTGAAGGATTCAAGATCTACCGGGCTTTCGTGGAAAAAGATTCCACTTACCGTCAGGTTCTTGACTGCAATATCAGCACTGACAATAATCTGGATGCCTACCGTGTAAGCGGTAGCACGGATGAGTTTGAATTCCTGGATACGCAGCCGCAGCGCGGACAGAATTATTTTTATTATATTGTATCCTATGACGACGGAACAACAAATGAGCTAAAACCCGGCGTACCGCTGCGCAGCAGTCCTTTCCTGACACGGACCAACCTTGCAGCAACCGTCAAGAGCCCACCCGCTCCGAATGAAAAACTCAATATTGACGATTACGATCTCACCAATCCGGCGGACCGCAAAGAATTGATGGAACTGCTGGTACGTGTAGTCCCCAATCCCATCAATGTCCGGAACGAAGATATCCAGTTCAAGGGCAATGTCAACAAACTGCTCTTTGCCGGCGTTCCCGGCGGATGCCGGATCCGGATCTTCACCGAAAGGGGAGACTTTGTTACGGACGTCATTGAATCCGAAGCCGGCTATGCCTGGTATCTGACCACGGAATGGCAGCAGATCCTGGTGAGCGGCGTATACATTGCCTATTTTGAGATGGAGGAGGATTATGCGAATCCGAAAAACGGCGTCCAGTTGAAGAAGGGCGACTCCATGATCAAAAAATTCATCATAATTCGTTAAAAAGCAGAGGTAAAAATGAAAAAAATCGCAGTGTACCTGATTGTCGTTGTGTTGTTGCTGCTGGGGGGATGCGAATACTTTCCCAGCGACACATTGGAATTTCCAATGAACCACTTTGATGAAGCGGCCTGCATTACGGTCGACAAAGGCCTGACCACAGCAAGGACGCTCCGTGCAAACAACGATCCGTATTTTCTGGATGACAAGAACATCGACGCATGGCTGAATGATGCCGACGGGATCATTACTATTGAAACCATGGTCAATGCCGTTGTGGCGACCGGCGAAAAGGCTTCCGTTGTTTCGACCGTTGCCTTTGCAACGATCGAAAACTACTATGATTCCGTATCCACCATTGAGCTGTACCTGAACAAGACAACAGCTACGGTCGATGCGCTGCTCAGCGGTCAAACCTACAGCAAAGTAGTGATCA
The DNA here is from genome assembly GCA_028718545.1 of Fidelibacterota bacterium. GTDB lineage: Bacteria > Fidelibacterota > Fidelibacteria > Fidelibacterales > Fidelibacteraceae > M50B103. Next base: position 44,017 of record JAQULT010000010.1, read on the forward strand.
CGGACAATATCGAAGCGGCCATTGCTGCGGAATTCGACAGCGTCCATACCAAGGGTGCGGATCAGGATTTTA
>JAQULT010000011.1 GCA_028718545.1 Fidelibacterota bacterium
GCTGAATTACTTCTGGAAGCTGCGTATTGAGCCCCGGAATGAAAAGGTCATCCGCTTAAGTGTCGATATATTACCCTGCGGGTCCTAAAAGCATTCCCCCCGGCAAAAATATTTCCCTTTAAAAAATGATAAATCAACAAAATTGCTTGACTGTCAATCTTGTTTTGGATATATTTATCGGCTATTTGGCTTAAAGATTAAAAACAGGAAATCATGCAATGTATGCGATCGTCGAAATCAGTGGGAAACAGTTCAAGGTGAGCGAATCGAACCTTCTCAAGGTTCCCGTGCAGAATGCGGAAGCCAATGAGATCCTTCAGTTCAAGAATGTGATGCTGCTTGACAACGAAGGAAAGATCAGTATCGGAACGCCTTTTATCAAAAATGCACTTGTTACGGCAACGGTTGTGGAACACGGCCGTGACAGAAAAGTTATTGTTTTCAAGAAAAAACGCAGAAAAGATTATAAAGTAAAGCGCGGTCATCGTCAGGGTTTTACCAAGATCCGGATCGAATCCATCAGCAGCGGCAAGGTAAAAGCTTCTGAAGAAACTGCAGCAGCCGCCAAAAAGTCTCCCGCAGCTGCAGAAGACGGCAAAAAGACAGAAAAGGAATAATTATGGCACATAAAAAAGGACAAGGCAGCTCGAATAACGGTCGGGACAGCAATCCGAAATATTTGGGTGTCAAATACTATGGCGGTCAGCAAGTTACTGCCGGTACGATCATCGTTCGCCAGCGCGGCACCAAATTCTTCCCCGGTCTCAATGCCGGGATTGGCGGCGACGACACGATTTTTGCCACAGCGGACGGCACAGTGCAGTTCAACACCAAGCGCGGCAGAAAAATGGTCGATATTCTGACTGCCTGAGACAAAACTTCAGTGATATAATAAGCCCCCGATAAAGGGGCTTTTTTGTTTTGGAGGGTAATTTATTTGAGTCAATTATTTTGAGTTAATTTAATTGAGTCAATTTATTGGATCTCTTTCACTCCCCGATAATCTTTACCAGTACGCGCTTCGGCCGGCGCCCGTCAAACTCCCCGTAAAAGATCTGCTCCCAGGGACCAAAATCCAAACGTCCCTGTGTTACCGCCACCACAACCTCACGCCCCATGATCTGTCGCTTGTGATGGGCGTCACCATTATCCTCTCCACTGCGATTGTGCCGGTATCGCTGCGGTGAAGGATCAAAAGGCGCCAGGGTTTCCAGCCAGGCCTTATAGTCCTCATGCAGCCCCGGCTCATCGTCATTGATAAAGACCGAGGCGGTAATGTGCATAGCGTTGATCAGACATAATCCTTCGCGAATACCGGATTTTCGCAACGCGGCTTCCACCTTATCGCTAATATTGATGAAATCCATCCGCGTTGGTACCGTGAATGTCAGATATTCCGTATAGGAGCGCATTGTTTATTTTTCTTTTACTGCCGTCTTCCGGGTCTGTTCAAGGACTTTGGTAACGGTGGCCACCACACTGCCTACATCGGTCAGATTGCCGGGAAGGATCATGGTATTGTTTTCCTTCGCCAGTTTGCCGAATTCCGTCAGGTATTGTTCGGCAATGCGCAGGTTGACGGCTTCGGCGCCGCCTTTTTCATTGATGACCTTTGCGATCTCCTTAAGTCCCATGGCGGTTGCAACGGCAACTTTTTCGATCTCTGCCGCGCGACCTTCCGCCTCGTTGATACGGCGCTGCTTCTCTCCTTCGGATTTCGCGATCAATTCCTGCTTTTCACCGTCTGCACGGTTGATCTTCGCTTGCTTGTCTCCTTCGGATTCCGCGATCAGCGCGCGTTTTTCGCGCTCGGCCCGCATCTGTTTTTCCATGGCATCCTTGATGCTCTGCGGAGGTGTGATATTCTTGACTTCGTAACGGGTAACTTTTACACCCCAGGGATCGGAAGCCTTATCCACTGCATCCACAATGGAAGTGTTGATCGTTTCGCGCTCTTCAAAGGTCTTGTCCAGTTCCATGCGGCCGATCACGCTTCGCATGGTAGTCTGCGCCAGCTGGGTCGCGGCAAACTGATAATTGTCAATTCCGTAGGAAGCTTTGACCGGATCCATGACCTGAAGGTAAAGGATACCGTCGACCTCCACGGAAATATTGTCCCGGGTAATACAGGTCTGCGAGACAACATCCAGGGCCTGCTCTTTCAAAGTGTGCTTATAGGCGACCCGGTCGACCATCGGAACCAAAACATGGAAACCGGCAGTGATGGTTTTTTTGTACTTGCCCAATCGCTCGACAATGAACGCGGATTTTTGGGGAACCACACGAATGTATTTGGCAAGAATGACCAGGGCAAGAATGATCAGGCCTATCCAGATAATGGTCAATACGAACGGACTCATAAGATTCTCCTTTTATTTTATGGGTTCAACTTTCAGCCGGATGCTGTCTTTATCAATGATGCGGACAGGTGTTCCTTCCGGAATATCTTCATCCGCAAAGGCGTCCCAGGAAGTCCCGCGGTAAAGCACTTTTCCTTCCCCCTTGACAAAAGCCTTTTCCACGATTGCTTTTCTGCCGATATAATCATCCAGTCCTTCGCTTTCGGCTCCCTCATGATCACTGAAAAAATGTTTTTTCAACTGCCTTCTCAGTAAAAGCAGCGATGCCACCGAGATAACGGTAAACAGCATCAGCTGCACCCAGAGCGCCATCGAGGGGAAAATGGCGGTCAGGATGGCAAGGACCCAGGCACCGGCGCCAAAAAAGATGACGATCAGTCCGGGTATCGCAAATTCCAGCAGCATCATTGCAAGCCCGATCAGGAACCAGATCAGCACAGATGATATTTCCATATTTATCTCCTTTCGCAGATAATGGGTTGAAAAAAAGCGTGATTCTCATCACGCTTTTTTATAAACATTTTAAAGATTCTTCTTTATCGTAGCAATGTATTCCGCAATTTCCGCTTCTTCCATTTTACCGTCCTTGCGGTACACCAGAACTCCGTTCTTGTTGAAGACCAGAATGCAATAGGTATCATCCGTTAAGCCCCATTGCTGTACGAAAGCATGGCTGGTATCTTTCAGATACACGGTGCCCGGATACTTTTTCTGTTTGTTCTTCAAAACCATGGAAACGGCAAATGCCGGCAGTTTGGTCGCTTTGTAGTTTATCACGGCGACGGACCGCAACAGATCTTTGGAAATATCTTCCTTTTCCAGCGCTTCTTCGGCCGCAACGTTCATATCCGATTCATCCGGATCTACATAGAATAAACACCAGGCCGTCTCTTTCAATTCCGCACTGCTCCAGGGATTGTTGTCCAGACGTCCACCGTCCTTTCCTTCCAGGACCAGCAGCGGCGGTTTTTCTCCGATGACAATCCCTCCCGCGAACAACATGCCCGCCATGCCGGCCAGTACCCCAATGACTACCAGTAACTTCTTCATGTTTCCCTCCGTTATGTTAATAGTTAAAGTATGAAAAATATAGGACAATTTTTTCTTTTTCCAAATATTAATATTGTTGACTTCAATTCAAGATCCGGAGTAAATCGTAAATTGTGATCCGTAAGTCGTAATTCGTAAGTCGTAAGTTGATTTTAGCGATTTGTGTGCGAGCGGCCGTAATTTCGGATTGCAAACAACGTTGATTGAAGTATAAACTCCGGATATTGATCAGATTCTCCCTATACGGAATCAGCGCCAAACCCATCATTCATCGTTTATCGTTTCTCTAATTTTAACCGCAAATGAAAATTTTATTTTGTTTGTCAATGCTTTTCGTTTATTTTGCAAATTATGGCAATTTATTTTTCAAAAATGCGGAAGGATAAAGAAGAGCCGCAACAGCTGATTGCGGACCTGCACATCCATTCCACGGCATCGGACGGAGAATACCGCCCTGCACAAATTGCGGAATTCCTGGAAAAGCGCGGTATTCGCGTTGCAGCTCTTGCCGATCATGACAGTATTGCCGGCCTTAATGAATTCCGGCGTTCCTTCAAAGGCTTCTCGGTCCCCGGTATTGAGCTTTCCGTCGAATACCGGGACCGCGGTTTCCATCTGCTGGCTTACGGCTTCGATCCGGAAAATCACGAGCTGAGGTCGCAGCTGCGGGAGTTTCAGAAAATTCGCTATGAACGAATCCTGAAGATCTGCGAACGTCTGGATGATATGGGCCTCCCCCTGCAGCTTCCCGATGAATTTCAGCATTTTGATGAAGAAAATACGCTGGGACGCCCCCATATCGCAAGAGCCCTTATGGCGGCCGGACATGTCCGCGAATTCAACGAGGCATTTACACGCTACATCGGTGACGGAAAACCCGCCTATGTTGCAAAGGCCCGCATGAATTTTGAAGATGCGATGGCGCTGATACGCCGCGCGGGCGGCATTGCCATCCTGGCACATCCGGGTCAGTACCAGCCGGGAGTATCCTTCGAAATGCTGACCGCGATCCCGGTCAACGGCTTCGAGGTCTACCATCCCAATCATTCAAAGACCTATACCCGTGTTCTGCGGGAATACTGCCTTCGCAATGGTATGCCCTACTCCGGGGGCTCGGATTTTCACGACCTGCGGAAAAACAAGGCAAATCTGCTGGGCTGTTTTGGATTAAAAAAATACGAATGGGATAATCTGCGGAATTATTTGGAGACGCACTGCGCCTGTCCCTACTCGGAAAATTGCTGATCTTCCGGCGGCAGCTGTTCGCCCATTACGGCGCGGACAATAAAGGATCCTCCGCTGTATTGCAGGATCATGGCAATGATGGACTGCAGGGGCACGCAGATGATCATACCGATCGGACCCCAGAGCCAGCTCCAGAAAAACAAGGAAATAATAATAAACAGGGGTGACAGCTTTAAACCTTCGCCCAGATAACGGGGATCAATGACGTTCCCCCATAAGAATTGCGAGGCGGTCAGGAGCAGCGACATTAAAAGGAATTTTCCGTCAAAGCCGTATTGCAGCAGATAGATCAGCATGGGGAAAAAGGTGGCGATAATGGAGCCGATACTGGGAATAAAATTCAGCATGAAGGTAATAAGGCCGATAATGATAATAAAGTCCAGACGGAAGATCCCGGTAATGATCATGGCAAAAATGGCCGTAAAAAGACTGATCACGGTTTTGCGGATAATATAGGTCTGGATCTTCTTCTGGATCTCCGGGATGATCTCCGGACGATTTTTCCCCTTTAGCCGCAGGATCAGTGCTTCCAGGCGCTGTTCCAGGGACTTCCTTTCGGCGACAATGAAAAGGAGGATCAGGATCATCAGGATCAGCGAAACGATGAAATCAACAAAACTGCCCATCGTCGCGGTCACAAAACGCTGCAGAGAGATGCGGTTCGCCAGTTCGAACCAATTGACCTTATCCTTGAAAAAATACTGGGCGTCTTCCATCGGGATCTTGAAACGCGACAGCATATCATAAAACGAAAGAATGAGTTTTTCCTGATATTTGGGGAATTCTGCGACAAAGGAGCTGATGCTGGCGTAGACGACCGTTCCGAATAAAAAGAGCATTCCGCCGACAATGACGAACAGCAGCAGAATGATCACGAAATTCGGGACTTTTTTGCGGTTCAAAAAACGAATGAGCGGACTGAACAAAAATGCAATAAAAACTGCAAGAACCAGCGGAATAAAGATGCTCCGCATCCCCTTGAGCACGATTACCGCGATCACCAATCCGGCAAGGATAGCAAGCACCCGCAGATAATTGTTCATTCTTTCTTGTTGCTTCAGATCCATCATTCCGCCCTTTTCACTTTGAATATCCGGAGTCTTCCGGACTTTCGATCCTAAATATAGGGAATCACCGCCGAATTGCAAAATGTATTAAATTCAAGCGAAAAGACAATTTGCAGAAATTTATATAACATTTCGGTATAATCCGTAACACTTATTGAACGAAACACTTTATCAATTGACACAACATAAATATTTTTGTATTTTACACTTATGTTATGGGTAACAAAATTATGAATGAACAACAGACACTGAAGATTTATCATATCTCCAAACGCGTAAGCCCCTTTACTCCAGCATCGACGGAAGGAGATTTCATATCCGGAACATCCCGGGTCTTTAATGAGAACAAGATCGATGTCCGGGTGTTCTTGCCGCGTTACGGATATATCTCCGAACGCAAGTTCATCCTGCGTGAAGTGATACGGCTTAAGGATATTGAGATAGAGATCGGCGGAAAGAAATACCTCTCCTGCGTCAAATCCGCCTTTATCCCGGATTCCAGGGTTCAGGTCTATTTCAACGTCTTCCCCGAATTTTACCGTGACATCTCCCGCCAGGTAACCAGCAATTACATGGAACCGAAAAATCCGAATATTTATAAAGCATTCCTAACTTATGCGTTTACGGCGCTGAACACGCTGGAGCGCCTTTACTGGCAGCCGGACATCATTCTCTGCTACGGCTGGCATACCGCCATGGTACCGATCCTGATCAAGGGATTGCTGAAGGACCACGACTGGTTCAATAAATCCAGGATCGTAACCATTTTAAGCCGGGACGAGCCTTTTTATGCCTTCCCGGAAAATATTCTCAAAGAATTCCATGTTGAGGACAATGCGAATCTCTTCGCGCAGGCAGGCTCTTTTCTGGAACAGGCGCTGCGGACTTCCGACGGGATCGTGATGCTGAACTCCAAAAAAGAAGATAAACTGGGTGATCTGTTGAAGCTGAAACAAATCAAACAAATTTTATCGGATAAAAAGGAACATTACCGGGTCTTCAACATAAACAGCTCGACAGATAACAATGAATTTTGGGGTCCAATTGCAAAAGAACTCTATGAATTTCTCGACATACTCTAGTTCCTTTCCGAAGCCTGCAAAGAAAGGTCAAAGCACATTGTCTTTGGCTTTTTTTTGTTTTACGATTCTTCTCTTCCTGTTTTCCGCGTGCTCTGAAAACATCTTTTCTACCCCTTACGGGAACCGGACTATGGCACTGGATACGCTTTTCTATGACAATAACTATATCAATGCCGTGAAGAATATCAATTTCCCGGCTTACGGGAACCAGCTCCTGGAAAACAAGGCCGGAACCTTCCGGGATCTGCAGACGGAATTCCTGATCAAATTCACGAATTTCAATTTACTGAACTCCCTTCCGGACACGCTGGTCCCCGAGATCATTTCCGCCGACATGCTACTGTATGCTTCCGCTTACCATGGAAGCGAAAGCAGTTTTTCTCTGGACCTGTATTTTGTGGATCCGGATACCGCGCTGATCTGGGACAATAACAGCAAGATCGGTGAAGTGGAAACGCGCATTGATGGAAGGACTTCCTATTACGGGAACTTCCAATTCAGTACCGCCGCCGATTCCCTGCTGATCCCCGTTGATCGCGAAAATGTGCTGGACTGGTATCAGCGTCCTGATCTGGCCTATCAAAACAACGGTTTTCTGATCCGGAAAAGCAATGACGACGAGGGGCTCATCGCCTTTTATTCCCAGGATTACACCCTTTCCGCAAAACGCCCGAAACTGCGACTCCAATGCAGCCTTCGGGACAGCAATGCGGTCTTTGTCAAGGATACCACTTTTTATATTCCCGCCGCGGGGGACCTGCAGTTCACCGAAAGCCTTTCCGTACTGCCGGATTCCCTCTTTTATCTGTCCCAGGGCAATATTTTCCGGAGCTATATCATGCTTGACAGCTTGCGGGCCGATACACTGCTGGGTAAAGACCGTCTGCTGAACAAAGCGGAACAGACCTTTGTAATGCATCCTTTCGAGACCGATATTGCCGCAGGTGACACGCTGTTCCTGACCGCCCGGCTTTTCCGTACGGATCATTGGGAAAGCGACAGCATTGCCTATACCTATACGGCTTATTCCAATACCTTCAGTTCTCCCGAAGACACCATCCGTATCGACATTTCCCAGCTGCTCCAGTATCTGGTTGCAAATCCGCCGGATAAAAACTACGAGGGTATTTTCTTTTTTCTGAACAATGAGTACAATGCATTCAACAAGATCACGATCCACCGGCCGCTTTCCCGGCTGGAGATCATCTATACGAAGGTTGTCAATGAATAAGCGCCCCATCTTTTTATTACTGATCGCGGGTTTTACCTTTGCCTTTGCCGGAATATTCGAACATTACGGACTGGGTAAGGTAGGTCTGAACTATTCCGTATCTGCCAGCGGCCGCGGAAAATCCTCGCTGGCTTATTCCGACAGCCTCAGTGTGAACATGCAAAATCCCGCCAGTCTCGCCTTTATCCGCAATGCCGGGATCGAAATGTCCGTGCAAAGCAATCATAATTTTCTGCAGGGGACCGGAAATACGAACAATTATACGGGTTTTTCCTACGGAACCCTGAAATTCCCATTGACCCGAAAGGGCGCTTTTATTCTCGGCATTGTTCCGCTGAGTTCCGCCAATGCCTCTTACCAGATACTGGCGGAAGATTACAGCGAGATCAGTCATTCGCTGGGTAACATTTACGCTGCCACCCTGGGCGCCGGCTATGCCCTGTTTCCCAAAAAACAAGTGGCTTTCGGTGTCAGTGCAGATTATCTGATCGGCGGCTATACGATCACCAACGACATTGAATTCGAAAGCGGCAGTTCACTGACCCCGGTCCGTATTGAGCGTGCTGAAGGCTTTTCCGGCCTGCAATTCAGCGCGGGCGTGAATGTGACTCCCTTTGATTTCATCAGTATCGGAGCCTCCTATACCCTGCCCGGCCCGGCTGCCCGGCGCGAGATTACCCGCTATATGGCGATTTCTTCCTCCTATTATTATTCCTATATCGATACTGCTGAATTTTCGGATATCAATATTTTTCCCGAACAGCTGCGCCTGGGACTTGCATTAAAGCTCGCTCCGCGTTATATTTTAACCGGTGACTGGGTGCGTTATCAATTTAGTGAAAACGATGCCGACTTTTCCATCAACCGGTTCTACGAGGGTCAGACAACGGGACCTTTTCAGCATTACGGTGTCGGCATTGAAAAACAGGGAATTCTCAGTGAATATGTCCCGTTTCACCGGTCCCTGACATACCGCTTCGGCGCTTTTTATGATGAACACTATCTCATCGATTCCGAGGGGACACCGATACGGACTTATGGGATTAGCCTGGGGCTTGGCATTCCTTTCAATCAGTACCGGAACCGTATTGATGCCGCCTTCGTAGGGGAGTACAACAGCGGTACGATATTTGGGGATGCTGAAGGACCCCTGCTGCATGCACGGGAATTCGTTTATCATTTTACGGTAAGCATTTCCATTGCAGAAACATGGTTTCATACAAGAGGAAAATTCAGATAGGAGTTATATACATGAAGAAAATTACGGCACACATACTGATCCTTTTGCTGGGTTTTGTGCTGATTTTGAGTACTTCCGGCTGCGTGCCTTCGCAACAGGTAACCAATCAGCCGGTAAGTACGCTTCAGCAGCAAAACCGGGACGAGCTCATTAACCGCTGTAAGTTCAAGCTCAGCAACGGGAACCAATACATGCTCCAGCAATCCTGGACCGATGCCATTCGAAATTACAAGGACATTATAGATCTGGGCTGCGCCGAAGATTTTGCGGATCCGCTTTTCAAGGACCTGGCACAGTGCTATATGAAACTCAACCGTCCGGATTCCGCCGCCTATTACGTCGATATGGGACTGAGTTATAAAGCTACGGATAAATATTTACTTCAGCTTTCGGCTTATTATAAGGAACGCGCCGGCGACTACGAAGGTGCAGCAAATGTTTATCAGCGCTATAACGCCCTTTATATCGACGATGTCGAATACCTGACCAAGCAGGCAAAGAATCTGGATCTTTTGGGAGAATACCAGGAAGAACTGGAAGTCTGGGAATATATTTTGAGCATTGATCCCAACAACAATACCGCCCTGAATTCTATTATCCAGGTCTTGACCCAAATGGGCCGGGACCCAAAGGAATTCTATCAGAAAGCCTGGGAAAACGATCAGACCGACGCTGCCAAGGCACTCAATTATATCAATGCCTTGCTGAACAACAACGATTACTCCGAAGCGATCCGTGTTGCCCGGCAAAGCCTGCAGTATAATCCCCAGAACGTTACCATGGTCAAAAAACTGGCGGAATGTTACGAGTTCAACAACGAGATGGGGAAATCTCTGGAAGTCCTGGAGGATTACGCACGCCGCAATCCGCGGGATATCAATATGCAGATCGACGTTGCCAAGCTTAATCTTGAATTCGGCAACTACCAGAAAGCCTATTCCATTATCAGCGACGCTATCCGGCTGACACCCAACAACCGGGACCTTTACAATCAGCGCGGCAGGATCCTCGAAAGTTATGTGGAATACATGACCATGACCAAAGGCCGGGTTGACATCAACGACAAGATCGTTTACCACATGGCTTATGAAGATTACCAAAAATCCCGTGAACTGGGGAATTTCAACGCGCAATTCCGGATAAAATACCTTTACGACAATAATCTGACCATTGCAAAGGTTCAGGACCGTTTTCTTATCAGCGAAGCCAATAAGATCAACGAAAACACCTATAAAGCCCTGGGAGAATGTTACGCATGGCTCACGAGGACTGTAACGATCGAATAGTAATCACCGGTTCGGATCACGCAGGTTTTGAAGCGAAATCCCATGTGATCGATTATCTCGATCACCGGGGATTTTCTGTTTTGGACCTTGGTACCCACAGCAGCGATCCCGTTGATTACCCCGATTACGGCGTAGCGGTTGCAAAGGCCGTGACCGAACGAAAAAACGCAACCGGTATTATCATCTGCGGAACCGGGATCGGCATCAGCATTGCGGCCAATAAAGTCAAAGGCGCCCGCGCCGCGCTCTGCACCACCCCTTTTCATGCGGAGATGGCCCGAAAACATAACGATGCAAACATTCTGGCAATGGGAGCCCGTACCAGCACTGTTTCCGAAATGGAAGCCATTATGGACACCTGGTTCGCCACCTCCTTTGAAGGCGGAAGGCATCAGAAACGTGTCAATAAAATTCATGAACTAACCGAAAATATCAGGTGAATTATGTATCAGCATATCCGAAAGCAGGATCCGGAAGTCTTTAATACCCTGAAAAAGGAGCTTCAGCGTCAGCAACACGGCCTGGAAATGATCGCATCCGAAAATTTCGTTAGTCCCGCAGTTCTAGAAGCTTCGGGCAATATCATGACCAACAAATACGCGGAGGGCTATCCCGGCAAGCGTTATTACGGCGGTTGCGAGCATGTGGATGAAGCGGAAGATCTTGCACGGGAACGAGCAAAACAGCTTTTTGGCGCGGAATATGCCAACGTGCAGCCGCACTCCGGAAGTCAGGCCAATATGGCCGTCTATTTTACCCTGCTGGAGCCGGGTGACACCATTCTGGGCATGGATCTTGCGCACGGCGGACACCTGACCCACGGCAGTCCGGTTAGTTTTTCCGGAAAGATGTACAAGATCGTCAGTTACGGCGTTAAGCGCGAAAGCGGACTGATCGATTACGAGGATCTTGCATCCAAGGCACGCGAACACCGGCCCAAACTGATCATTGCAGGAGCCAGTGCCTACTCGCGTCATTATGATTTTGCGCGCTTCCGTGAAGTCGCGGACACCTGCGGGGCCTTTCTGATGGCCGATGTCGCACATCCCGCCGGTCTGATCGCCGCCGGCCTGCATCCTTCTCCTATCCCCTACTGCGATGTCGTGACCACTACCACCCATAAAACCCTGCGCGGTCCGCGCGGCGGTATGATCCTGATGGGTAAGGATATCGAGAATCCTTTCGGTATCGAAGCACCCAAGAGCGGACGTGTTAAAATGATGTCCGAACTTTACGATTCCACCGTCATGCCCGGAATTCAGGGCGGACCCCTGATGCATATCATCGCCGCCAAAGCCGTCGCATTCGGCGAAGCCCTGAAGCCCGAATTCAAGGTCTACTGTCAAAAGGTCATTGACAATGCCAAAGCCCTGGCCGGAGCCCTGCTGGAATATGATTTCACGCTGGTATCGGGCGGAACGGACAATCACCTGGTTCTGCTCGATCTGCATAATAAGAATATCAGCGGGAAAGCGGCCGAAAATCTCCTGGGATCCATCGGCATTACCTGCAACAAGAATATGGTTCCCTTTGACGACCGCAGTCCTTTTGTTACCAGCGGTATCCGCCTGGGAACTCCGGCTCTGACCACGCGCGGCTTCGGTACCGATGATATGCGACGTATTGCAGCAGTCATTAACCGGGTCATCGGCGATCCCGAAAATGAGAGCCTTCAGGAACAAGCACGTGCAGAGGTCGTTGAACTGGCGAACGAACATCCGCTGTATGAGGATTTTACACTATGAAATGTCCCAATTGCGGGCATGAAGAAAACCGGGTCATCGACTCCCGGCCCCTGATCAAGGAAAACGGTATTCGCCGCCGGCGCGAATGTGAAAAATGCGCGTACCGTTTTACCACCTATGAATATGTGACGCTGACCAACGCCCTGGTAGTGAAATCCAACGGCGCGCGGGAAGAGTTCAATCGCGAAAAGCTCATTCACAGCATTATGCTAGCCTGCGTCAAACGGCCCGTTCCCATGGATCTGATCCACGGCATCGTAAAAGACGTCGAAAACAAGATCCTGAACGAAGGACTGAGCGAGATCCAGTCAAAAGCAATCGGCGAGATGGTCATCGATGCTTTAAAGCGCATCGATAAAGTGGCCTATATCCGTTTTGCATCGGTTTATCACGATTTTGAAAGCGTTGACGAATTCCATCGCAGGATCGAGGATCTGGAACGAAGCGAAAATACGCTTTAATCTGTTTTTTTAATTGACATTATTGATTTAAATGTCAATATTTAAGCGATAAAAAAAAGAGGTCTGCAAATACCGTATCAGTTCGTTATAGGTGCTTGACAAAGAATGGGTTCAACACTAAGGTGTCACATCTTATAACGACGGTTTTCTTGAGCGTTATAAGGTCGCTCAATTTTTTTATGTAGGAGAACAGTTTTATGAAACGGCATGTACTCAAGATTCTATTAGCTCTCGCGATTTCATTGTCCTCTGCTTACGCGATTACCAGTACCGGAGCCGTATGGCTGCTGATCGCACCCGGTGCAAGGGCGGAAGCCATGGGAGAAGCACAGGTCGCCATCGCCGATGACGCCTATGCATCCTATTACAATCCGGCCGGACTTTCTTTCATGGAGCGGAATCAGATCGGCGCCATGTATGCCAAATGGCTGCCCAATCTTGTAAATGATATGTATTATACGTTTCTTACCGGTGGTTATCATGTCCGGAATATCGGGACCTTTGGCGGTCACGCCATCTACCTGAACCTCGGCGAACAGCAGTGGACGGATGAATATGGCAACAGCCTGGGAACTTTTTACAGTTACATGACCGCCGTAAGTGCGACCTATGCTACGCGAATCCGCGATAACCAGGCTATTGGCGTAAATCTGAAGTTCGCTTATCAGATGCTGAGTCCTGTGGGCGCGGGCGGCGAAGCGACCAACGGGGATTCCTTCCATTTTGGTTTTGATTTCGGCTATCAGATCCGCAATCTGTTGAACAATTATCTGGACCTTGGATTTGCCATTACGAATGTCGGTCCCAAAATTTCCTTTGTAGACATTGCTCAGGCGGATCCGCAGCCCACCAATCTGAAAATGGGGCTGAATGTGAATTTTTTAAAGAAAGAACATCACGATCTTTCTTTTGTGCTGGATGTTAACAAAATCCTTGTCGGCAGTCATCCTTCGATGGACGTCAACGCTAATTATCTGATCGAAACCGGCAATCCCCTTAAAACGGAAAACGGCGAGGAAGCCTACAGCGATAACTGGTTCGTGGGTATTTTTACCTCTTTTACCGACAACTGGAAATATAAGGGCGATATCGATTACAGCGGAGACGGGATTATCGGCGGCTGGAATGCTGAAGGATCAAAGCAAGGCTGGTACGATGCCAATGGCGATTATATCGACTATGTACGCAGCGAGACCGGAACCGCTTACTGGGTCAATATCGAAACCGATGCCGTTGTCGACGGTCCGGGTGAATACAATGTGAACGGTGATCCCGTCGGATGGGGTGATTACGGTCACAATTCTGCACAGTTCAGCGAACCCAATGCCGAGGTCGGCTCCGCCGCTACCGGATCCTTGCGGAATGAATTCCGCGAATTGATCTTCAATACCGGCATCGAATATGTGTACAATAAAATGTTTGCCCTGCGCGCGGGCTTTATTTACGACCGTGAGGGCGATGTGATGAATCCCACTATCGGTTTTGGTTTTATCTATAAAGGACTCGGGTTCGATTTTGCCTATACCGGCGGCAAAGAGGGACATCCTCTGGCAAACACCATGCGTTACAGCCTTCGTTATGAATTCTAAATAACCCGCCACCGGGAAGCATCATGAAAAAATTTCTCTTATGCCTCGGACTGATGATCGGTCTTCTTCCCCTGAAAGCCGATTTATTGAGCGGATATATTCCTGCCGGAATGCGCGATTTTGTAACACTGCGCGTCGAATTCCAGACCGACAGCCATACGGGAACCACCGGAAACGGGCGTTTTATGCTCACGGAATGGACCGGACACGATACCGTTTATGCCATTGATCCTCTGCCGCATAACCGCGCCTATTTTTCTTCGCACCTCAAATTCCTGCAGTATTACTGGCAAACGGCCAGCAAGGGCAGGATCAGCATCAATCCGGATGATGCTCTGCTGCTCCCCCGGGACGAAACGGCCTACCTTTTAAACCGCCGGATGCAGTATTATACTCATCCCGACAGTCTGGACCCAAGACTGGCTAAATTCGTTTACGAAAGCGTTGCCGCGCTTGTAAATGCCGGCGACAGCATTCCACCCAATGACGGCCTGATCATTTTTCACGCCGGTGTCGGTCAGGATTTCAATATCATGCTGGATGATTCTCCCTTTGATATTCCTTCCTTCTATTTCGACGAAGCCTACCTGGAAACCTATCTGAAACCCGAAGCACTGAACTTTCTGGCTGTTAATCATGCCCTGAGAGGCATCGTACTGCCCGAAACGCAAAACCAGCTGAATGTGAATCTGGCGCTGAACGGCACCGCTGTACTGCTCAGCGGCATGATGCTGGGACTGCCGCCCTTGTACAACACGGATACCGGTCGCTCCGGGGCGGGGGTTTTCGGACTTATGGATCAGGGATCGAATAATGGTAACGGTCTTTGCCCCACAATGCCTTCCGCATTTGAGCGCATCCTTCTGGGTGCGGCAACACCACAGCTCCTTGAGAACAGCGGTTCCCACACCTTGTTACCCGGAGAAATATACCGGATTTCCATCAGCAGCAACGAGTATTTCCTGCTGGAATACCGGAAAAATACGGGGATTTGGGCGGACTCGCTGTACTGGAGCGATTCTACCCTTTTTCATTACATTGATGTATTGCAGGAAATGAAAGACCGCGGCTATATTGACTATACTCTGGAAAACGGCGTCCTGACCTACCTGAGCGATCTTGATCTCGGTCTGCCGGTATCCGGACTTTTGATCTGGCATGTCTGCGAGCCACCGACAATCGGGAAAAATCCCAACGGTGCAGCCATTCCCCTGCTGGATCTGGTCGAAGCCGACGGCGGCAACGATATCGGAAAATTCTACAACACCCTCGATCCCTCCGTGAATAACGGCTGGAAATGGGATATGTGGTTCAAGAGCAATCCGGCCTGGAGCGACAATAATCCCAGCGCCTATAAGATGCAATTCAATGACGGCACCCACCCGGACACCCGCAGCGCGGCCGGCATTGCCACGGGCATTCAAATCCAGGATTTCAAATTTTATACGGATTCCGTGGTCATCCGGCTTGTGATGGATCCTCCCGCCAAATATCATTTCTCCGGCATGGTCTTTGATGAAATGACCCGGGCGGCGGGGAGCTTTTCCCATATGCGCAACTACATCGGCTACCGTGACAGCTCCCTTTTCTTTTTCAACGACCTGGGCGGTGCATTCAGGTTATTTACCAATAACACACGCTACGCAAAGGACAGTACGGCGCTGATGACCTATGGAGACGGCATTATACAGGTTACCAACGCCCCGGGATCCGCGATCGTCAAGCATCTGGTATTCAACCCCGTTTTTCTGATCGTAAACGATACCTTGCGCATCGGTCATCCCGTCGACCTCGAACATCTGGCCCTATGGGGAGATTCGCTTTTTCTGGCGCCCGATCCCGCGCTTTCCGGCCCCAACCCGGTTCACATGCTGAACATTCCTTCCTGGTCGCTTGAAACGACGCAAAGCACATCGGGACAACTGATACCTTACGTACAAAACGGCGAACTGAACTATATTTCCGCTCCGGCTGCCGCCGTAATGAACGATACGCTGATCTATGCCGTCGCCGCCGGATACAGGTATGCGACAACCGCCTTTTTCGAAGGAACGCCTCCGCCCCTTGCCGAAGAACATGTTTTTTCTGAAATTATCCCGCTCCATGCCGATCGGGATGCCTGGCCTGAACTTGCCGCTTTAACAAATTTCAACGGGAAAAACACCCTTTCGCTATTTTCCTATAACGGTGTTTTGATGGATTATTTCCCTGTCTTCGGCAATTATCAGAAACTCAGGATCTATTATGCGGATGCCGAGCCGTATCTGGCTGTTTACGATCCGGCCGGAAAGATCGATGTCTATTCGGTCGATGCGAACCTTGAATATTCGCTTCCCGCACCGGTCAATGCAAGTTCGTTCTTTATCGAACAAGTTGAACAGGATACGGCATGGATCATTTGTGACGGCAGCATTTATGCCGTCCCCTCGGATTCCGTTTACTGGGGTTATTCCGGAAAAGACGCCGCTCACAGCAATGCGCAGCGGGCTTTCCGGCCGGCGACCACGGTCATCTCGGAAACGCTGATCAAAGACGGACTTATTTACAATTATCCCAATCCCGTCGAAGGCGATATCACCCGTTTCCGCTTTTTTGCCACGGGAGCCATTTCCGTGCGGATCCACCTCTATCAGTTGAGCGGACGCTATGTCGAAACCCTGTCCGTGACGGATGTCCGGGACCAGCAGTGGAATGAAGCGATCTGGGATGTGACGGGACTGGAATCCGGGGTCTATATTGCCAAAATCGCCGTCCTTGGCAACGGCAGAGAAGAAACCTATTTTGTCAAACCCGCGATATTGAAATAAGATGCGATACCTCCGGAAATATCTGTCAATCCTGTTTCTTGGCGCCATACTGTTCGCGCCGCTTGCCGCGCAGAACGAGCCGCATCATCCCGAACTGGAGTGGCAAACGGTGGAAAGCGAACATTTTATCTTTCATTTTCACCCCGGAACGGAATGGTCCCTGAACATGGCCATGGAAGTTGCGGAAAGCGTCTATCCTTACATCACCGGCCTGTACGGGTGGGAACCCAAAGCAAAGACCCAGATCATCATACAGGACACCGACGATTACGCCAACGGCGGAGCCTATTATTTTGACAATAAGATCCTGATCTGGGCTTCTCCCCTGGAATTTGACCTGCGCGGCAACCATCAGTGGATGTGGAATGTGCTAACGCATGAATTTTCGCACATTGTGTCCCTGGGCGCTTCCATGAAATATCCCATCAGCATTCCGATGTTCTACCTGCAGTGGATCGACCGCGAAAAACCCATTAAGGAAAATATTATTCTTGAATATCCCAAGGGCATTGCTTCGGTACCTGTCGCCAATTCCATCGTACCTATGTGGTGGGCGGAAGGCGTGGCGCAGTACCAGTATGAACACGCCACCCATGATTCCTGGGACTCGCACCGCGATATGATCCTGCGGGATGCCGCGCTGAACAACCGCATCATGTCCTGGAACGATGTCAGCCATTTCGGACATTCCGGCATCGGCAATGAGGTCGTCTATAACACCGGCTACGCCTTTGCATCCTATCTGGCGGACCGTTTCGGCGCACAGGTCCATGCGGACATTGCGCGGGCAGCCCGCAATAAACTGCGGTTTTCCTTTGACCGCATTCTGAAGGATGTTACCGGGATATCCGGAAAAGAACTGTATCGGAATTTTAGCGACCGCATTCAGGCGGATTATTTGAACCGGACCGCCGTAATTCGCAATAACCTTAAAGAAGGGGACATTTTCTTCGAAAAAGGACCCGGGAATTTTCTGCCTTCCTGGTCGCCGGACGGTGAACGCTTTGTCTTTCAGTCCAGTATGGGTTACGATTATCTCAGTTTTAATTTTCTCCACGTCCTGGAAGATGGAAAGGCACAAATGATCTCGAAGAACCGTGTCCGCGGAAATGTAGCCTGGTCGCCGGACGGTAATATCCTCTATTTTGCACAATTGCAGAAAGCCAATATTTACGGTTCCACCTGGTTCGATCTGATGGCCTATGATTTCCGGGATAAGAAACTGACACGCCTGACAAAAGACGCCCGCGTCTATTCCGTCTCCACGGATGCCAACGGACAGCTGTACCTGATCCGTGTCTATGACGGTACGCACAATATATTCCGTTTTAATCCCGAAAGCGGAGAAATGCAGGATCTAACCAACTTTAAGCAAGGAGAACAGGTCTTTGTCCTGCACGCCGTTCCGGACGGTTCCGCACTGTATTTCGACATGGCTCTGAACCATGGGCGTGACATTTACCGGCTTGATCTGAAAGATCTTACCGTTCAGCCTTTTATTTTCGATGCCCGTTCGGATAACCGTACGCCCTTCATATCGGCAGACGGCGCATTTTTATACTACGCTTCCGACCGCAGCGGCATTTTTAATATTTACCGCAAAGATCTTACAGATCCCTACGCTGCGGACAAACCCGTCAGCAATGTGCGAGGCGCCGCCATGTATCCCGCATTGCACCCCGGCGGCGACAGTCTGGCTTTTACGCTGTTCCTCGAAGGACGCTTTGTTCTGAGCCGGCTTGAAGCCCGGTCCCCGGTACCTGATGAACACACCGTTTATAAAGACTACAGCTTCCCCACCCTGATGCAGTCCCGCAGCGGTACAGCTCCGCTGGAAAGCCGTCCTTACGAATATCAGTTCAGCAATCTGTTCCTGATGCCCTTTCTGCAGTACGATTACGGCGCCATGAAGGCGGGGCTGATCGTCTATCAGAACGAAGTGCTGGATAAAATGAATCTCTTTGCCATGGCCGATATCAACTACCGCGGGGATTACGACATCAATCTTCGCCTGGATTTCAACCAGTTCCTTCCGCGCTTTTTTACAGAGTGGTATGCCGTCGGCTTGTCCCGGACCGATACCATTCATTATCTGGATTATTACCGCATGGAACAGAAGGTCCGTTTTTCCCTGAACGAGATCATTCTGGGTATGCATTATACCTGGCGCGCCAAACATTATTTTGAGCTGACGGGAACCCAGGGCTCTTATACTTCCAATATCAAAGGCCATTTTACGGACCCCTCCCTGGGCCTGCAGAAATTCGTGCCCTATTCCTATTACAAGGGTCAGCGACTGGAATTCCGTTACCGCGCCGACCTTACACGGCCGCACTGGCAGAGCAATATCTCTCCCACCCGCGGTCTGCGCATCAACGATCTTGTCCTGGCTTATGACTTCAATCAGTTCATTGATGATTTCCGGGTTACGGATTACGGAACCTACAAGGAAACCTATATCAAACATTATACACCGCGAAGTGATCTGGATATTGACCTTTTTATTCCCCTTCCGGGAACGAAACACAGCGCGCTCTCCTTTAATTTCGATATGGGAATGATGTTCAATACGGAAATTGACAGCTTTTTCAACTATTACGCCGGCGGTTTGCCCGGTCTGAAAGGCTACCCCTTTTACACTATCGAGGGAACCCACAAATTCATCCTGACCTCCACGCTGCGTTTCCCGATCAGTAAAAATCTGGGAGTGAACCTGGAGCCGTTTTTCTTTGAATCCCTGTATTTTGGGATCTACCATCAGATCGGCGACGCCTGGACCTTTGGAAAAAGCGATCCCTCCTGGAAACAGGATGTCGGGATCGAGGCGCGCATCGGCGGACACTCCTGGTACGGCTTCCCGCTGGCACTGAGCTTCGATCTGGTCTATGCCCTAAACAAGATCCAGTACGATGAATTTGACGTCACAAAGACCATCGGACATAATTTTCGTTTTTACTGGACCCTTTTGTTTGATTTTTAATATCTTATGGTATGAGTATGAAACGTTTGCTGATCACATTGCTGCTGCTTTACAGCCTGCTCCCCGCGCAGATACCCGAAAGGATACGCGCCAAATCCCCGGTACTGGGTGTCGCGTTGTCCGCGCTTTTACCCGGAGCGGGTCAGTGGTATGCGGAAAGCAAAGGAATGGCAGTGCTTTATCTGACCCTGGAAGCTGCGGGTATCGGCGGAAACGTGTATTTTCTTCGCAAAGGCACAGAGGGCGTTTCGGAATATGAACAATATGCCGATAATCACTGGTCCGTTAGTAAATGGCTGGAAATTTACAACCCCGTCAGCGATCCTACCACCCACACGGCGACCGTTTACGTGGACAACCGCAGTTATTCGCCGCAAATTCCGCAAAGCTACAACGCCATGATCGCGGATATTCAGGATGGATATCTCAGCCTGAGTATTCTCCGGGACTACCACTTCTATGAGAATATCGGAAAATATGAACAATTCAAAGCAGGATGGGATGACTGGGCGCCCGGCACCGAGGATCCCGGGAATCCTCTGGAGGGAATCTATCCCACCTATTCCGAAAATCAATCCGTTTATGCCCTGATGCGCCGTTCCGCGAACGATTTGCTGAAAATCAGCGGATACTTCGGAACCGCGCTGTTTTTCAATCATTTCATTTCTGCGATCGACGCCGGCTTTCGCATCCGGAACCGGAATGAAAAACAGGGCCTGACATACAGTTTCTATTCCGCTCCCCTGATCGGAGAAACCGGCCTCGCCGGTATCCGGGGCGGGATCAATATTCGATTTTAAACGCAGGAGACTATGAAACACATCAAGATTTTGTTCACACTTCTCATTACGGCCGCTTTCGGCATTTCGGGATGTTCGGGCTCCGGGCAGGCCAAAAAGCAGGAACCCAAACAGGAACGCAGCTATCTGGAACGCTATGACGATGCCCTGGACGCTTTTGAAGCAAAAAAATATTACCGCAGTATTGAAGACCTCAATTTTGTGGTTTTTAATGCACCCGGCAGCGATATTGCCGATAATGCCCAATTCTACCTTGCTTCGGCGCATTTTGAGCTGAAAGAATATATTCTGGCTATCGAAGAGTATCAGCAATTGCTGCGCCGTTGGCCCGAAAGCGACCTTTATGAAGAGACCCGTTTTAAGATCGCGGAATGCTACTATCTGCAGAGTCCGGGTTATCAGCGTGACGAAGAGTATATTCACAAGGCCATTGCCGCTTATCAGGAATTTATCGAAAACTATCCCTTCAGCGAATACCGGTCCGCGGCTGAAGAACGCATTCGACAACTCCGTAGCGGTCTGGCAAAAAAAGCCTATGAAGCGGGAAAACTCTATATGGTACTGCGGGAATGGAACGCCGCGATCATTACCTTTGAAGAGGTGATCAACAGCTATTACGATACACCGGTCCTCAATCCCACTTACCTGGAAATAGCCTGGTGCCATTACGAACTTGAAGATCCCGAAGGAATGATCGCAGCGCTGAACAAGGTCAATCCCGATACCTTGTCTCTGCGCGACAAACGCAGGTATCGGAAATTATTTCAGTCAAATGCGGTTACACGGGAATGAAACATATCTGTTGTTACGGCGGAGCCTTTGATCCGGTCCATTTCGGACACCTGTTTTTTGCACGCAGGATCGTGGAAAGTTTCCGCCCGGATGCCCTGTTTTTTATTCCCGCTTACATCACTCCCTTTAAAAGTGCCCAAGGCCATGCCGCTCCCGGGCAGCGCCTGAAAATGCTGGAACTGATCCTCCCTGAAATACCCCATTCCTCCGTCTGTACGGCGGAGATCGAACGCGGCGGATTTTCCTATACCATTGATACGTTGAAAATACTGCGGGAACGTTATCCGCAGACCCGGATCAGCTGGGTGATCGGCGACGATCATCTGGACAGGCTGCAGGAATGGCGGGACTATCCCCGGCATGTTGATTATTGCGATTTTATTGTCCTTCCCCGGCTTTATGAGGGCGCCGAACTGCAAGCCCGGATCGCAGCACACCCGCTGAACGAACACATGTATGCTCTGAAAAGCAGCCGCTATCCGCTTTCATCCACCCGGATACGCGAAGCCTGCGCGAACGGAGAAGCGCTTAACGCCTTTGTACCCGGAGCTGTTGAAAACTATATCCGCGAACATCATCTGTACGGATCCGCCCGATGAGCCTCTTCTACAACTTCATTATCCTGACCTTCAGTATTGTTCTTCTGTATTACGGAGCCCGTTATCTGGTACGCGGTGCCGCAAATCTCGGACGCATTCTGGGCATCAAACCCATGATCATCGGTCTGACTGTGGTGGCCTTCGGGACATCCATGCCGGAATTCCTGGTCAGCCTTTTCGGCGTGATCCGGGATGTTTCCGATATCTCCGTCGGAAATATCATCGGCTCCAATATCGCGAACATCGGACTGATCCTGGGCACGGCCGGACTGATCGCACCCATCAATCTGAAATATGCCGGTATCCGTCAGCAGCTGATCATCCTGCTTCTGGGATCCCTCTTTTTTACCATCCTTGCCTATGACGGCATCAGCCGCCTGGAGGGATTGCTCTTTGTACTGATGCTTGTGATCTACGTGTATTTTCTATCCAAAACCTCCAAAGAAAAAACGGAATTGCTCAAGGAACTGCCGGAGGAAGATCTTTCCATCCCAAAAAATCTGCTGTTCACCTTCGGCGGTATTCTGGGACTGGTCCTTGCTTCCCGGGGCATCATTGACAGTGCTTCCTACATTGCCGCATATTACGGGGTCTCACAAATGGTCATCGGTATGACCGTTGTCGCCGTAGGGACTTCCCTTCCCGAGCTGGCAGCCAGCATTCTGGCGCAGATCCGGCAGGAATCGGACATCTCCATCGGCAATGTGATCGGTTCCAATCTTTTTAATATGTTCTTCGTTGCCGGCGGCGCTTCGACCGTAAAAGGACTGCCCATCGACATTTTCATCTATCGCTTCGAAGTCCCGGTCATGCTCTTCTTTACCGTTCTCCTCTTCCCTATCATCTTTTTAAGCAAGGGCATTCGCCGCCCCCATGCCGCCGCATTACTCCTGATCTACCTTGGTTTCATTCTTATTTCTTATCTTTGGCGTTAAATATGGATTACCGGCAAGTTGCGCCCTACAGCCGCTCCTCCCGTATCTACGACACATTGATGGTAGATGTGGACTATGCCGGCCTCTGCAATTATTTGCTGGATCTGTCGGAATCCTTCGGCTTTCCGGCGCGCTCCGTTTTTGACCTTTCCTGCGGAACGGCGAAATTTCTGTATCTTTTTCCGGCCGGAGTAAAATATGGTATGGATCTCTCGCCCTCCATGATCCGGGTGGCAAAACAACAGTATCCGGAACTCTCGTTGTCAGTCGGCAATATGCTCAGACCGCCGGTACGGGACGTTGATATCTATATTAATATTCACGACGCACTGAATTATATCCGTCCCTTTGAAGCCATTGTCCGCCACCTGCGCTATATGGACAGTATTTTGCAGCCGGGACAGCGTTATTTGTTCGATTTTGCAATGCCGGGCGTGATCCGGGAGTATTTTGACGATACCGCCTACGAGGATACCAGTCCCGAGGGAATCTCCTTCCGGCGGCAAAACCGTTACGATCCGCAAAGGAAACGGGCCATCACGGACCTTTATATCAGCCATCCGCAGGGACAGGCTTACCATGAGCGGCATATCCAATATATTTATGAATTCAGTGAAATCCAAAAATTGTCCGTGGAAATTCCTTCAAGGCGTTTTATATTTCTTGAGGAGTTTACGTGCAGGGAAGCACGCGAGACCGCAAACCGAATACTTGTGATTATGCAATGATCCGTTTCAGTCAGGTAACCGTCAATTACGGTTATGTGCCCGGCGCTTTAAAGGATATCAATCTTCAGCTGCACAAGGGCGATTTCACACTTTTGCTGGGACCCACGGGTTCGGGAAAATCTACCCTTTTGCGGCTGATCTATATGGATATTCTGCCTTCGGCGGGACTGGTGACCGTAGACCGCTGGAACTCGGCACGCATTTCACCGCGGCAGATCAATCTACTGCGCCGCAATATCGGCGTGGTATTTCAGGATTTTCGCCTTATCGAGAATATGACTGTTTTTGACAACGTCGCCCTGCCTCTGGTGATCGAGGGTTACCGGCGCAAATATATCCGCCAGGTGACGCAAGCCCTGCTGGACGAGGTCAATATGCTTGCGGCCGCGGATCAGCCCGCCTCGACCCTGAGCTTGGGCGAAAAACAGCGGGTCGCCATTGCCCGTGCCATGGCAAAGGATCCGCTGATCGTGATCGCCGACGAACCGACCGGCAACCTGGACCGTGAAGCTTCCCAGAATGTACTGAACCTGCTGGAGCGTTTTAACCGGCACGGAACTTCCATTCTGATGGCGACCCATGATTACGAACTGATCAAGGAGACCCCCTATCGGCGCATTTATATGGAGAACGGCGAGATACGTCAGCCGGACAGCAGTATTAATGTAGGAAAAGAACGTATAATTATGATGAACAGGGACGTATGAAACTCCGCTTTGTATTGCGGCAGACATTGAATAATCTTTGGCGGGAACGCACTCCGGCAACGGCAAGCGTGCTGACCATCGGTATTGCCCTGGTCATTCTGATCTCGCTGTTCGAAGTAAGCATATCACTGTACCGGAACCTGAACGACCTTAAGCAGAATATGGTAATTGAGGTTTATCTTGAAGCTTCGCGGACAGAGAACGATGCCGCCGGGATCAGCGCACAGCTAAGCGATTACGGCACGATAGAACGAATCCGGGTCATTTCCAAGGAGGCCGCAGCGGAGATCTTTGAAAAAGAGTTCGGGGAGAATATTTACGATATTCTCAAGGAGAATCCGCTTCCCGTCATGATCGAGGTCCGGCTGCAGTCCGAATACAACCATCCCGATTATCTGGCTCTGTTCAAAAAACAAGTAGAAGCCCTGCCGGGCGTCGATGAGGTCCATTACCGGCATGTCTTGGTCGAAAAACTCGAGTCCCTTACCCAGGCGGTCCTGATCAGCGGTCTTGCCGTTCTCATTGTTCTGGTCTTTGCCATGAATCTGCTGATCCGCAACACTATCAAACTTTCGGTCTATGCGCGCCGGGATCAGATCGCCATTATGAAGATCCTGGGCGCGGGAAATTTGTTTATCCGCCTGCCCTATATCCTTGAAGGCGCCTTTGAGGGACTGTTCGGCGGCATGATGGCGGCTGCCGGTCTGATCCTCGCCCATAAATTCATCGCCGACAGCTTCGAAGCCATCCGATTCTCCTTAAGCGTCTATAAAATGCTCTGGATCGTCACGATCAGCGTCGGGATCCTGATCGGATTCTTTGTGTCCGCCGCAGCGGTCGGACATTTTGTCCAGAAGATCTACGCAAAAAAATGAACAGAGGCCTGCAGGACGGAAAAAATGCAAGGCCGGACATTGGCAATAGATATCTCATAACTAAACAAAACCGGTAATTTATTATAACGGGGAAGGAAGAATCATGAAAAAAGCATCGGGAGTTTTCAGCATTGCGCTCATCCTGCTTCTGGCGGCTTGTTCGGTCAGGACCGGTCTGGATAACGCTCAAAAGGAAAGTTTTTCCATGTTCCACGGAAAAAATATCGGCGTCGTAGCCAACCATACTTCAGTGAACCGGGAAGGAATCCATATTGTCGATCTGCTCTATGCGAATAAAGACTTTAACCTGAAAGCCATCCTGGCGCCCGAACACGGCTATCGCGGGGATGTAGAGCGTGGGGAATACATAGCGGCACAGATTGATGCGCAGACCGGAGTGCCGGTCTACAGCATCTACGGCGAAACACGGAAACCTACATCCGAAATGCTCGCGGGTTTGGATGCCCTGATCTTTGATATTCAGGATGTAGGTGCGCGTTTCTATACCTATATTTCCACGATGGGGAATATAATGGAGGCCGCGGCGGAAAACGGCGTTCCTGTCTGGATCCTTGATCGTCCAAATCCGGTCGGACGCATGGCGGAAGGCCCTTTGATGCGGGATGCGCACGTTTCTTTTGTCGGACTGTTCCCCATCCTTCTGCGTCACGGAATGACGATAGGAGAACTGGCGCTGATGTTCCGGGATCAGGGCTGGATCAATGCCGCAGACCAGCTTGAACTGCATATCGTCAGGATCCGTGGCTGGAATCCGGATAAACCCTATTCAAAGACCGGCCTTCCCTGGATTGCACCTTCACCCAATATCATGAACCTGAATCAGGCCCTTTGTTATCCCGGTACCTGTCTGTTCGAAGGCACGAATTTTTCCGAAGGCCGCGGTACCCTGCATCCCTTTGAATGGATCGGCGCCCCCTGGCTCGATGCGGAAAAACTGATCACGGAACTGGCAAAAAGTGCCATCCCCGGGATCGGGATGGAAGCCGTTGAATTTACGCCCCGGGATATCCCGGGAACGGCGATGGATCCGAAATTCGAAGGCGAGCTCTGCCGGGGCATCGCGCTGAAAGTTACCGATCCGCTGCATTTCCCCTCCCTGGAATTCGCTGTACACTTGTTTACTTCACTCCAGACACTGCATCCGGAGGAATTCCGGATCAGCCGGCCGGATTTTCTGGCACAACTCTGGGGAAACCGCCTGCTGGAAGAAATGACCCTCGCCGGAAAACCCGCGGAAACGATCCTTGAATCCTGCCGGGAAGAACGGCAGCAATTTCTCCGCCTGCGGGAGAATTATTTGCTTTACTGAACCCTTCAGAGAAGAAAAGAAGAAGCACATTCGGGTTTGCATTGCAAATCACGTTGACCTTTCAATATTTAAGCCTTATCTTTGATAAAACTTAAGGAGAATCCTATGTTACAAAGAACGCTGACGATCCTGATAAGCTCCGCACTGCTGCTGATGGGCTGCTCCGTGCGGACCGGACTCGACAATGCGCGCCGCGATGATTTTTCCCTGTTCAAGGGAAAATCCCTTGGAGTAGTGACCAATCATACCGCAGTGGACAGCAGAGGTATGCATCTGGTCGATCTGCTGCATGCCGCCGAAGATGTAAAGGTAAAGGCGATCTTTGCTCCCGAACACGGCTTTCGGGGTGACGAGGAAGGCGGAATACACTTGAGCGACAATATCGACCCCAAATCCGGAGCGACCATCTACAGCATTTACGGCGCTATCCGTAAACCCACCAAAGAAATGCTGGACGGCGTGGATGCGCTGATCTTTGATATCCAGGATGTGGGCGCGCGTTTTTATACCTATATCTCAACGATGGGCCATATCATGGAAGCCGGCGCCGAACACGGCATCCCGGTTTATATTCTTGACCGCCCCAATCCCATCGGCCGCCTGGCGGAAGGTCCCATTCTGCAGCAGGACCATAAATCCTTTATCGGCATGTACCCCATTCCCATCCGGCACGGAATGACCGTTGGCGAACTCGCCCTGATGATCCGTGATCTTGGCTGGATCGAACACAGCAAAGAACTGGAACTGCACATCGTTGAACTCAGCGGCTGGAACCCGGAAAAACCTTTTACAAAAACAAAACTGAAATGGATCGATCCCTCACCCAATATGCGGAATGTGAATGAAGCGCTGGTCTATCCGGGCATGTGCCTCTTTGAAGCCAGTAATTTTTCCGACGGTCGCGGCACCGAACATCCCTTCGAATGGGTAGGCGCGGATTATGTTGACAATGAAAAGCTGATCGCGGAACTGCAGAAGCGCGATATCCCCGGTATCCGTATCAATCCCATCCAATATGTCCCGGTCGATATGCCCGGATACGCCATGAATCCGAAGTATGAAGGCAAGACCGTGAACGGACTTGAATTAACGGTGACGGATCCGGTTCGCTTCCGTTCCGTGGAATTCGGCATTCATCTTATCGAGATCCTGTATAAATTCTACCCCGAACAATTCGTACTCTATAAACCCCGCATGGGTCGCACCTTCGGAAACAACGATCTTTACGAGAAAATCCTTGCCGGGGAAAGCGCTGCTGCAATTATTACGGCTTATCAGAACGAATTGGAACAATTTGTAAAGATACGCGGAAAATATTTATTATATTAGCCGCATGAATACCGTTGCCATTGTCGGCCGTCCGAATGTGGGAAAATCAACATTGTACAACCGCTTCCTGCAGCAACGGAAGGCTATTGTCCATGAAAGCGAAGGCGTTACCCGTGACCGTACCTATGCGGATGTGGAGTGGTGCGGCAAGTATTTCACCCTGATCGACACGGGTGGTATTGTGATCGACCCGCGGGATTCCATCGAAAATGCCGTGCGGGAACAAGCCATGCTTGCGGCAGCCGAAGCGGACCTGATCCTCTTTGTCGTGGATGTGAACGCCGGCATTACACAGATGGACGATTATATCGCCGGACTGCTTCAAAAAAGCAATAAGAAAGTCCTGGTAGTCGTAAACAAGGTCGATGATGAACGCTTTGAAGCGGATGTACCGGCCTTTTATGCGCTGGGATTCGGGGAGCCTTTTGAGGTCAGCGCATTGGCCGGACGCTCCACCGGGGATTTACTGGACAAGATCCTCAGCCTGCTTCCGAGCGGAACGGCTCCGCAGCAAAGAAACGCGGATATCCGCATCTCGATCCTGGGAATGCCCAATGCCGGCAAATCCACCGTGGCCAATACCTTTCTCGGAGAAAACCGGCATATCGTTACCGACATTGCGGGAACGACCCGCGACAGCATCCATTCGGAAATGAAATACTACGGCAAGACCGTTATGCTGGTCGACACGGCGGGTTTGCGTAAAAAGACCAAGATCAGCGACAGTATCGAGTATTACAGTTTTGTCCGGACCCGCAACGCCATTCGCGAAAGCGATGTCTGTATTTTGATCGTGGATGTGAATAAAGGATTTTCCAATCAGGATGTGCGAATTATTCAGGAGATCCTTGAACAGCGCAAGGGACTGCTAGTCGCAATGAATAAATGGGACCTTGTTGAAAAGGATACCCATACCGCAGCAAGGCTCAGCCGGGATCTGATCTATGAATATCCCATTTTAACGGATATTCCGATCATGTATGTTTCGGCCTTAAAAAAACAGCGCCTGCTGAAACTTCTGGATGAGGCTTTTGCTATCCGGGAGCGTATGCGGAAACGCATTCCGACCTCTGAACTGAATGATTTTTTCCGGACTATTATTGAGCATAACCCGCCGCCGGCGATCAAGGGAAAATATATCAAAATCAATTACATCACCCAGATACTCGAAGATCCCCCGCTGATCGCGTTTTTCTGTAATGAACCGGCACTGATACCTGATCAATACAAAAAATACCTGGAAAGCGCTTTCCGGAAACAGTATGACTTCCGCGGCGTTCCCCTGAATTTTGTATTCAAACAAAAATAGTGAACCTTTTTCCTGATTCTTTGGGGATACATAGCTATACGCTATAGTGTTGTGTCAGGCTTTTTTAATGCTGAAATAAAAGGTGGTCCCTTTGCCGGGGACACTTTCCAGACCGATACTTCCACCGTGCTTTTCTACGAATTCCTTACAGATCACCAGTCCCAGTCCGCTGCCCTTTTCACCTGCGGTACCCGCAATGCGGTAAGAATCGCTGATGCTAAACAGGTCCCTTTGCGCAGCTTCCGGGATACCGATACCGGTATCGTGAACACGGATCCATACCTGTCCTTCTTTTTCCTCTGCGCCGATACTCACCTTATCGCCGGAATACGAGTATTTGATAGCGTTTGAGATCAGGTTTCGCAGAATGGTATGCAACATATTTTTGTCCGCGTTCAGAAGGATATCGTCTGCAAGAAATTCCAGTACAATGTTTTTTTCGTTAGCCTGCGGGGTCAGCAGACGGATCACTTCATTGGCATTTTCTTTCAGGGAAATTTGCCGCGGATCAAAGGGTATGGCTCCGGACTGAGTACGTGCCCATTCCAGCAGGCTGTCCAGCAAGCGAAAACTGTTCTGAGCGGATTCATTGATGGCCGCGGTCAGTTTTTCCCTGTCATCGGGATCCATTATGCGCTGGCGCTGCAATAACAGTGAACTCAGTCCGAGGATACTGTTGAAGGGGCTGCGCAGATCATGGGCGATAATGGAAAAGAATTTGTCCTTGGTGGCGTTCAGGGAATCTACATGCTTTTTGCTTTCCAGAAGTTCCCGGTTTGTCTTTCGGGTCATAAAGTACATGTAAATGAACATTCCCAGAATGATCAGTGAAAGCATGATGATACCGGTCATATATCGCCGGATGACGGTTTCGCGGTTCAGGGACAGTTCCCGCAGGCGGTTTTCCTGTTCCAGCTCCCGGATCTGCTTTTCCTGGCTTTCGATTTGCAGCAAGGTTTCGGACTGCAACAGTTTCCGGGTGGTTGCGGTACTGTAAATGGAATCACTGATCGCGACCTGACGGGATTTCAGGTTATAGGCGCTATGGTAGTCTTCAAGAAGATAATAGATCGCGGACAGATGCCCGCTGATGTCGGCCATATGCCGGAGCTGATTGTTCCTCTGCGCATATTCTAAACCGATCTTCAGACTGTCAAGGGCTCGCCCGTATTCCTTTTTGGCGCTTAATATCATACCGTAGAGTTCATAGACACTGGCAAAACCTGTGATATTGTTGATCGCTTTTTTTATATTGAGTGCCCTGTCGAGGACCTGAAGCGCCTCGTTATAGTTACCGTCCGCATATTCGATATCGGCCAGGTATTTCAAGGAGGTTGACATTCCGAATCTTGAATCACCCTGGCGGTGAAGCTCCTGGGCTTCGCGGTTGTATTCCCGGGCAGCGGCGGTATTCTTCAGTTTCAGACTAACGGAAGCCAGCTGATCCAGGCAAATGGCAACCCCCCCCATAATTCCGTCTTTTTTGGCCAATTCGCGATATATTTCCAGGGATTCCAGATAAGAGTCTCTCGCTTCTTCATAAAGGCCGGTATTGCCGTAAAGCACACCGATCAGGTATAGCACCCAGGCTTCGCCTTCCAGGAAGTCGGCTTTTCGGTAACTGTCACGTGCCCTGAATATATATTCGAGCGCTTTTTCATAAGCGCCGTTACTGCGTAAAAGGTTCGAGAGATCCGAATATACCGCTCCCAATGCGCGCTGATTGTCTGCCAGAAGGGAAAAATGAATGCTTTTATTGTAATACTCGATGGCACGGACCTGATCACCGTAATAAGAATTATAAAGCGCTCCGCTCAATTGATAGACATTTCCCAAAATGCGGTAGTAGTTGTTCCTGATCGCAATTTCTTCCGTAAGCCTGAAATAATAGATTGCGGAGTCGGTTTGGGAATGATAGTAGTAAGCGGAACCCAGATAATAATAGGCCCTTGCCTCCAGTTCTCCGGGATCACTGAGTTTTTTTATCTCTTTAAGGGCTTCCTGCACTTCTTTTTTGGCTATATGAAAATTACTGATGCGCGCACGGAAAGCCTTTTCAAGCCGGGCTTCTATCCGTTTCAACCCTTTTTCAGATTGGATCAGGACTTCCAGGCTGTCTGTGACACTGTCGCCAAAAGCAAAGGTCCAGAATAGCAATAGTAGGAAGGATATATGTTTTTTCATCGAATTCTCTCTCTCATCATGAATATCCGCCGAACGATTATTATAGTTATTACATAGAAAAAAACAAAGAAATAATAAGAGAATTATATAGCGATAAAAACGCCGGTCCGCCTTTAAGATTTAAGCTTTTTTATTCGTTTTTTGATCCGGGCTGACCTTATAGTACTGCATGATGATGCGTTCAAAGCAGCTGCCGGGAAGGATCCTTTTCAGGAAGATCGAGAGTTTCTGATCAAAGGCGCCGATGGGATAGCGCAGGCGGGTTCGTTTTTTGTGAATGATTTTTCGGATCAGGCGAGCGATCTCCAGCGGATGCCGGCCGCTCTGCTCATCGTGTTCGATGATCTTTCGTGAAGCGGCCAGACGGTCCCGGGTTTTATCCGCAACAACGATCTCGCGGCGGGCGGTAAAACCGGTCTTGTAATCGCCGGGTTCGATCATCGTTATGCGGATGCCGCTACCGTATAATTCCTTATACAGGGCTTCCGTCAATCCTTCAACCGCAAATTTGGACGCGCTGTAGATGCCCTGATAAGGCAATCCGATCAATCCGCCGATGGAACTGATATTGATGATCAGCCCGCTTCCCTGCCGGCGCATTTCCTTCAGAACGCGGTACAGTACCCGGTAGAGTCCGAAAAAGTTGGTATTGAACTGCGCTTCCACCATTTCGGGAGCGGTTTCCTCAACGGGTCCGCCGATCCCGTAACCGGCATTGTTGACCAGCACGTCAATGCGTCCCTCTTTGCGGATCAGGGTCTCTACGGCGGTCTCGACGGACAGGCTGTCCCGGACATCCATGGCAAGCAGGGTATATTTTTCCGGTTCGGGATAATCCTGCGGCCGGCGGGAGCTTCCGTAGACCCGGTATCCAAGCTGCGAAAGATATTCCGCCGTACTTTTACCTATCCCGGAAGATGCGCCGCTGATCAAGACCACAATGTCGGATGGATCCATTTTTTTCATATACGTCCGATCAGTCAATGACCTTCTCTTTCTTTCCGATCTTTTCAAACATATCCAAACAGAATTCCAGTTGTTTACGGCTGTGGGTCGCCATATAGCTGGTACGCAGCAGTGCACGTCCCGGAGGGGTGGCGGGAGATACGACCGGATTGGTATATACACCGGCGTCCATCAGGCTTTTCCAGACCTTAAAGGTTTTGGCGTCCTTGCCGATAATGACCGGAATAATGGGAGTGACACTCTCGCCGATATCAAATCCCAGGGACTTGAGTCCTTCGCTCATGAATTTGGTATTGTCATGCAGCTTCTGACGGCGTTCAGGTTCGCTCTTGATTATTTCCAGAGCGGTCATAACCGACGCCACGTTCGCCGGAGGCAGGGAAGCCGTAAAGATCATTGCCCGCGAATGGTGTTTAAGGTACTCGATAATGAGCTTTTCGCCGGCAATAAAGCCACCGACACAACCCAAAGATTTGCTGAAGGTTCCCATGATCAGGTCCACATCTTTCGTCACACCGAAATGCGCTGCCGTGCCCTCTCCGTTCGATCCCAGAACTCCGATGGAATGTGCATCGTCAACCATGAGCCGGGAGGGATATTTTTTGGATAATTCCACGATCTCCTTTAGTTTGGCGATCGTGCCTTCCATACTGAAGACGCCGTCGGTCACGATGAAGCGCGGTTTTTTCGGATCGGCCGCCTTGAGTTTGGCTTCCAGTTCCTTCATATTGTTATGGACATAGATCTGTTTGGCAGCCCCGGAAAAACGGATACCATCCACAATGGAGGCATGGTTGTACTGATCACTGAAGATCAGGTCATCGGGTCCGCAAACCGTACTGATCGCACCCAGGTTGGCGCCGTAACCGGTGGAAAAGACCAGGGCGCTGTCCTTATGGACAAAATCCGCCAGGCGCCTTTCCAGTTCGTCATGCATCAGAATATTCCCGTTCAAAAGGCGGCTGCCCGTCAATCCGGACCCGTATTCCTTGAGCGCGGCAACCCCGGCTTCGATCACTTTAGGATGATTGGTCAGTCCCAGGTAATTGTTCGAGCCCAGCATGATCTTTGTCTGTCCGTTGATCGTGACTTCGGTGGCATCCGATTTTTCAATTTTGGGATAATAGGGATAATAACCCAGGGCACGGGCCGTGTCACTGCGCGTAAATGCATACATCTTGGTAAACACATCCGGATGTTTTCCGAACATTTCCTTGCGCTTTGCGTAGATCTTCTGTTTTGCGATATCTTTGAATTGTGTTAACATGCTCCCTCACTTCACAATGATTGTTGAATTTAAAATAGATTTTCCGGCCGCTATTGCGGCTTTGATTGCGGAAAATATCTCAATTTTTATTTGCCTCTCGGGATCCTGTGTTTCCCATCCTGTCGTCCTGTGTTTTCTCTGCTTTCTTTCCGGTTCGGAGACCGGATCTTCGGCAGCAAATTATACTAATCTTTTTCAGGATACACAATTATTTTCTTTGGATTACAACGTTTTGCATCCCGGAAGCGAGAGGGATCCGCAAGTTTACAGTAAAGATTGTTATACAGGGCAATTCCGAAGTGTTCCGTGAGCCGTTATTTTACTCAAAAAGCCGTACGGGCAATGCGGAATCCCATGATATCATAGCGTTTATCGGGTGTAAAACCGTCTCTGCGCAGCGTACGGGAATAATCCGCATCCCAGTTCCATGCCCCGCCGCGGGCAACCCGGTAAGTGCCGGAGGCCGGTCCTCGGGGATCTTTTTTTGAAGCCGCCGTATACGGACCGTACCAATCCCAGCACCATTCTTCCACATTTCCGGTCATATCATGAATTCCCAATTCATTGGGCCGTTTCTGACCCAGAGGATGCGCATGTTCGTCATCCCAGTAGTACCAGGCATAATCGTGCAGTTTGTCTTCATTTGCCGTGCCGCTCCAGGGCCGGTCCATTCTTCCCCGGCTGCGTGCAGCATACTCCCATTCGGCTTCTGTTGGGAGACGGTAACCGTTCTTGCCGAAATCGGCACTGACATTCCTGTCGATGATCGTGTACACCTTGTCATAGCCGTTCCTTTCGCTGAGCATATTGCAGAAATGTACGGCTTCATACCAGGTTACGTGAGTAACGGGCAGGTTTTTGTCTTTATAAACGGAGGGATTCATCCCGGTGACGTTTTCAAAGATCTCCTGTGATATCTCATAAACGCCCATATAAAAACTGCTAAGCGTGACATTGTGCTGCGGCTTGCCGTCCGGATTCTCCCCATCCCCGAAATCCCCCATTTTGAATGTCCCGCCATCCACCGGCATTTCTTCAATGGTCACATAGCCGGTTTCGGGGATCTTGGGTTCGGGAACCGGGACCGTTTGTTTACTTATACTGCAGCCTGACATCAGCAGGACAAGAATAAGACTGAATACGGAAATTGTATTTTTAGCGCTCATACATCCATCCTTTTTTAGATCTATAAATTCATTATTGAATGAAGATACTTGAATTAATACCTGAAAAGCAATAGTATTTTTATTAATTTGTATACAAGCTTATTTCAAAGTATGGCAGGACAGGACAGGCCTTGTTCCTATATCCATAAATTTCCGGTGATATTTATATTCTTTTTTTGTTGAACGCTGATGTATTCTTGCCGCAGTCCCGGCCAGGCGGAGACTACCTTCATCCGTCTTCCGGCTGGCGTCTGCTGTTTACTGGTTTTTCGCTTCTGTCACTTTTGTCTTTGCGGCTTCTTCCGAAAAGACAAATCGGATATTTGCGATATCAAAGGCTCTTGCCAGTGATTTAAGGGTCTGCATGGCAGATTGCCGGACCTCGGAGCCGATATCCCGGATCATTTTCTTCGCCTGTTCCTCGGCCTCATTCTTTGCCGCATTCACAAAGCGGTTCTTATCCTCTTCACTGAAGCCTGCATCAAAGATCTCGTTGATAATATCCGGCAACAGACCCGGCAGCAATTTGCTTCGCTGTTCGTCGTAGAACATAACGTTCCGGATGCCGATCTCGTTCATGCAGGGCGGCATATAAAAAACGTAGTGTTCACTTTCACTGACGATGCGAAAATCCTCGCTGCGCAGATTGTAGCGAAAATCGATACTGAACTCAAAGATCATGGCGATCTTGCGGTTTGACAGGAGCCAGCGCATGTATTTTTTTCCGAAATTTCCCAGCAGATGGTCGCTTTCGGTAACGATCTCCTTGGTAATGACCTTAAACACGGATAGTTCGCCGATGGCCTTCATGTCCTGAATACTGGATTGCACATTGATCTCCCGGGCATTTTTTTTCGTACCGCGTTTCCTGAAAAAGAAACTCAGGGCAAAGACAATAACGAGAGCAAATAAAAAACCGATGATGATCGCAAGCAGGGTATTCATGTCGTTCTCCGTATGATATTTTCAATTGACATACGGTAATTATAAGGATTTTATCAATAGAAGTGCAAGACATAAGATCGGGAGGGAATGAACGGATTGAGTCAAATTTTTTGAGTCAAATTTTTTGAGTCAAATCTCTCCCGATTCACGATTCACCAATCACCCCTCAATCCTGATACATCGCCTCTATTTCGTCATGATACATTTCCATGACCTTTCTGCGCTTGACTTTGAGGCTGGGTGTTAGTTCTCCGCCCTCGATCGTAAAGGGACGCGGTGCGATAAAGAAATATTTGATCTGCTCGTAACGGGCAAGGTCCTGTTGATTCAGCGCCAGTTCGTCCCGGATCAGTTTCTCCACTTCCGGCGACGTGCTCAGGTCCGCATAGCTGCGGAACTCCAGCGGGGGCTGACGATGCCTTCCCCATTCCTGAAAGGTTTCCAGCAGGGGAACCAGGATCACGACCAGATATTTACGCCGGTCACCAATCACGACAGCCTGCTCGATGTATTTGGAAGCGGTAATGGCACGTTCCACCGCGGCAGGTGCCACATTCTTTCCGCCTGATGTGACAATTATATCCTTTTTGCGGTCGGTGATCTTTAAAAAACCTTCTTCGTCCACATAGCCGATATCCCCGGTATGGAACCAGCCGTCCCGATCAATGGTCTGAGCGGTCTCTTCGGGATTTTTATAATAACCCAGCATACAGTTCGGTCCCCTTAACAGGATTTCACCGTCTTCCAGTATGCGCGTATCAATGTCCGGCAATGCTTTTCCCACCGTTCCGAATTTTATAAAGTCATGTTGATTTGCGTGCGTGATGGGACTCATTTCCGTCAGACCGTAACCTTCAAGGACCCGTACTCCGGCTGCAGTAAAAAATGCTCCCACTTTTGCAGATAAGGGCGCACCGCCGCTGATGCAGGATATCATGCTGCCGCCGAATACTGCGGATATTTTATTAAAGACCAATTTTTTTGCAAGCGCATATTTGGCGGCGGCAACACCGATGGGTGCGCGGTTGCGGGACAGATATTTACCAACAACCTCTTCTCCGATCTTTTCCGCCCACTGAAAGATCTTCTGTTTGGCAGCCGGACCCTGGCTGACCTGCTCCTGAACCACCGAGTAGATCTTATCAAGCAATCGCGGTACGGTGGTCATGTAATTCGGTTTTACCTCTTTGAGATTCTCGATCACCTTTGAAATGCTTTCGGCAAAATAGATCTCTGCACCGATCCATACCGTGAACAGCGACGCCGCCCGCTCAAAACTGTGACTTAAGGGTAAAAAGGATAGCCAGCGCTTGTTGTGCTGGATCTTCTCATGCTCCTGGGTCTGCTGAATGTTCGCGGCAATATTGAAATGGGAAAGCATGACGCCCTTGGGCTCCCCGGAGGTACCGGAAGTATAAACGATGCTCCAGATATCCTCGTCCCGGATAAGTGATGCGATTTCCTGCATGCTTTGCGGAGATTGCTTCTTCTCCGCTTCGCCTTTTTCCATAAGCTCCCGGAAAGGAAGGATCCAGGCATCATCAAAGGATTCTTCATCCATAACAATAAGGTATTCCAGAAATTTAAGATTGCTTTTAAGCGGGATAACCTTCAGTGCCTGTTCCTTATTGCTGACAATGATTACCCGGCATTCCGCGTGATTGAGAATAAATTCTATCTGACGCGGAACGGAAGTCTGATAAATAGGCACCGATATCATATTGAAATGTGCACAAGCCCAGTCGGTCAAACACCATTCCGGCCGGTTCTCCGAAAGGATCGCGATCTTATCATGTTCGCGCATGCCCAGCGCACGCAGGCCGAAACCCAGCTTTTCAAAAGCTTCATAGGCCTCCTGGTAGCTAATGCTTTTCCAGATCCCGTCCTTTTTATAATGGTATAATTCACGATTCCTGCCGCCCAGACAGGCGTCCGCAAAAATATCCGGTAAGTTTCGCAAATAATGTATGCTGTAATGCATGCCATCCTCCTGTGTGTGTTCCCCTTTAAAGTACAATATGCAAATCCGAAAAGCAAAGAAAAACCGCCGTTACATTTCGGCGGTTTTAGTATCTTTTCTAACAGCAACAGTGCTAACTTATTGAATACTGAAGGTTTGCAGGAATTATCCCCTAAGGGATCAAACCCGGAAGTTCCCCGGCTTGAAACAAAAGCGATGTCGATACCGCTTATTTTTTCTTTAAAAGATCGCGGATCTCTGTTAGCAGTTTTTCCTGTGCGGGAGGTTCCACGGGAGCCGGCGGTGTTGCGGGAGCTTCTTCTTTCTTTCGTTTCATGGAATTCATGGCCTTAATGATCATAAAGATAGAAAATGAAATAATGAGGAAATCAATGATAGTCTGGATGAATTTTCCGTAGGCGAGCACTACTGCCGGAGCGGAAACGGTTGCCGCCTTCAGGGTAATGGCCAGATCACTGAAATCCACACCGCCTAAAAGAACACCGATCGGGGGCATGATCACGTCCGCGACCAGCGAGGATACGATCTTGCCGAATGCGGCACCAATGATAATACCGACCGCCATGTCAACCACATTTCCCCGCATGGCGAAGTTCTTGAATTCTGTCAGCATCTTTGTCTTTACTTTCATACATGGACCTCCTTTAAGTCCGGAAAGCATGAGGCTTCCTTTTCCGTACCAAATCCGGTACGGGTTATACATTTTTTCAGGATCGCTATCCTGTTTCCATACTTTTTTGTAAGAGAAATTGACTTACAGGTTAATTTGCTGTTTTTTTTTGAATTTTACAATCAATACTTGCGGAAAAATTCCGCCCCGGGTTTTTCCCCGGATTAACCGGGACCAGTCCGGATCAATGCTTTTGCTCGTCTTCCCGTTCTTTTTCTTCTTCCCTTTGCAGCTTTTTTCCGTCGACGATCACGGATACTATATAGAAGATGAACAGAATGGCGGTCAGAAAGATCGCCGCAATATCCAGTACGCTGATTTCCATGCCCCGGAAATGGAACTGTCCGGCGCCGTGAAAAAAGATGATCGTATTGATCAAGACGATAAAGATACGGATCTCTGTCGGACCGAAGCCGTAAAAGGAGATCCGGAACACGCCGCTGACAAAGGTATTGAGGTATACCAGAATGGACATCATCAGATAGCCGATCAGGGCGAAGAGAGCAATATCAAAACGCGCATAGGGTGAAAGTCCGGCTCCGATGCCGATCAGCACCATGGTAATGGTATCGATGGCATGATCGATGTAAAAACCATAGCGCGGCCGTTCGATCTTCCGGTAGCGTGCCAGGGTCCCGTCCAGGCTGTCTCCGAACCAGTTGACAAACAAACCGAAACTCGACAGCCAAAGAAATGCATTATGGTAAGATGATAAATAATAGCCCAGGCCGGTCATCAGGGAGCCCAAAAGACCCAGAATAGTCAGGTGATCCGGTTTGACCCGGCGCGGCAGGCGTGCGACGAGCCATTGAAGTAAGGGTTTTTCGACAAAAGACAACAACGTCGTGGTAATGCGCCTGACTTCTCTTTTTTTCAATCGTTCATCCTTCCGTTTTTTCCTTATCCTCTAAACTTTTATTTTACCAGCAGCATTTTCCGGTGCTCTATTTCCGTGCCGGCCTGCAGACGGGCAAGATAGATTCCGCTGGGCAGATCTCCGGCATGGAATTCCACCTGATAGACTCCCGCCGCCTGACGCCCGTTCACCAGCGTACGGATATGCCTGCCCTTGATATCGTAAACCGCGAGCTGAACGGGTGTATCTTCCGGGAGGCTGTAGCGCAGTAATGTGACGGGATTGAAAGGATTCGGGTAGTTCTGTTCCAGAATGTATTCATCCGGAACGCCGCAATCCGCGACTCCCACACCGCCCGGCGTCAATACGATAAGGTCCTCAATGTAGATCGTACCTTCATTGTTGCCCAGACTGTCCACATACGCGATCTGGAAACTGTCAAAATTCAGCTGCCCGTTCAGGACCCCGTCGGAAATCGTCGGCCACTCCCCGGTCTCGCCGTCGCGCAGGTCCCATTTGATCAGACGCCAGCCGGTAAAGTCAATGGGATACCAGGGACTCACCTCACTGATCCCGGTGCCGGAAGGATCGTCGACGGCAAAGCGGAAAAGATTGCCGCTGCCGTCGCCGAAGACCCAGGCCTGCAGAATGCTTTCATTGGTAAAATAGCGCTTTGCCGGCGTGCTGGTACCATCCAGCCAGATCCGCGCAAGGGCAGCACTGACTTCCGGGTCAAATTTGTAATAAATGCCCATGGAATGTCCGCTGTTGCTGCAATGGTTCACGTAACGGGTGTTGGCGCTGGTCTCCCCGCTCAGCAAACCCACGGTACTGCCGCTGAAACCCGGCTGTTTCCAGTGTGTCGTCAGTCCGGCATCGAAAGCATCGATCACCAGGGTATCGGCGTACCAGGGAATGGACTGCAGGACCAGCAGGGTGCCCGACTGATCGGAAGTGCTTATGTTGCCGGCCAGATCCTTCAATCCGCTGTAAGCGTAGCGGGTATAGCGGTAATTTCGAACCAATGCTTCTTTCGGGAACAGCGAGACCAGTGTCGTTTTCCCGATAGAATAGATATCATAATCGCAGTCCAATTCCTGCAGACCGCCGCTGACCCGGTAAAAGGCAAATTTATCGCTGATATCTTCGGAGACATCCAGCAATTCGTTGAACTGATAGGTCAGGATCGGCTGCAGATCATGAAAATACTGTCCCTTGGGCGGATAATATTCCGCAACTTTGGGCGGATAAATATCCGGAGGACTGGTCGTAAAGACCTGGCTGTAGTCATCGCCGCCGTTCCCGTCGCCGTTCCCGTCCAGGTTCTGACCGCGGTTGCCCAGGATCTGAGCGCCCTGCAGGGTGAGCGTATATTGGGTGTTGACCTCCAGGCTGTCTTCCGCCGCTGTTAAAGTAACCTGTTTCAGATCATTGCTCCAGCGGATGATCATTTCCGCATCGGGGGAAAGCGTAAAAGCAGAGCGGAATGACGCGGTATCCATGACATGGGAAAAGGTGATCACAAGCGGTTCCCAGGCCGGATGCATGGGCTCATTCGCTTTGGGTACGATGTTTTTGACATAGGGCGGCACAGAGGTGGTTAAAAAGTAATTCAGGTTCCAAAAGAATTTGGAACCATCAATCGTAATTTCCGTCGTATCCGGCCAGTAACCCGCTGCCTGAAAGCAGAGCGTATAGGTCCCGTATGCCAGACTGTCAAAGAGATAGAAGCCGTTCTTCTGATTGTAGCCGTGATTGTTGTTATAACCGTTCATGTAATAATCGTAATTGCTTTCGCTGACCTCTCGGTTATCGATCGCAGCCCAGTTGTCGGGATTGATGGGCGCGTATCCCGAAGCCTGTGACCATTGCGGCGTATATTTATCCACATACATGGTCGTATTACCAAAGTAGCTGCGGCTTTCCGCCGGCGCTGCGATGGGATACAGGGTGATCTCCAGACTGTCAACGGGTTTGTATTTATCATCGCCGCTGTCATGGTTATAAACAACGGTTTCATCGTAGGTGCGGACAATGCCCGCCAAATTCGCATGTTGAGGCCGGGGAAGTTCAAAATGCGTCAGGAAAGACATAAAGATACCCCAGGCTTCGTTGATGCGAAAATCCATGTTCTGCAAACGGTAGGTCTCCACGTAATAATCGTGATGCGTGCCCTCACTCAGCGTTCCCGGAACCTGTAGTGTGCGGAACACTCCCAGATAAGGCTGATTGGTCCCATAAAAGGTCCAGTCACCCGCAAGCTGGGTCCCGGTCGTCTGCAGGGCCTGGCGGATGTTATTGGCCAGGATTGAAGACATTGTCATCTGCTGGGGATATTTGGGATAACCCGGAAGGCCGTTGATGCGCGCATCTCCCGTGGGACCGGGATACAGCAGTAAGGTCGAGTGCCTTGTGCTGTTTGACAGACCGGTGGCATTGCTGTGAATGGATTGCATCCAGTCGCAGTAATTGCTATTGGCAAGGGCGCAGATGCTGGAAAGTGCCAGATTGTCCGAACGGCGGTTGTGCCTGCGCGTCATAACGACCGCAAATTTCGCCCGGGTCGTATCATCCACATCCACGACCCCGTAGCGGGTCATTAGGGTTTCGACTACCAGTGCACGTGTCAGGTTTCCTTCGGATTCCCAGTAGCCGGCGGGAGAGATCGGCGGCCGGTCGTTGGAAGTATGTCCCCCGTGTCCCGCATTGACACAGATCTTGTAGGTGATCGTATCAATTTGCTGGGCAGCTAAAAATGAACTTAAAATGAGTATAATGATAATCAGTCGTTTCATGGCTGTCCTCACTTGATTTCCAGGGTTATCAGAACCGGTTTCCCCGTCTGCGGCTCGTCGCAGATGATCTGACGGCCGTCCGGCGACCACTGCGGATACATCTCGTGCAGCTCCGGGC
>JAQULT010000012.1 GCA_028718545.1 Fidelibacterota bacterium
TTATATTCTTGAGATCAACGGGAATCCCTGTATTGCACCCGACAGCGGATTTGTCGCAGCGCTGTACGAAGCGGGATATAACAATGAAACCATGATAAAACGGATCATCGAAGATGCAGAATGAATTAAAATTCCGGAATGAACTCCGGGAAAGTGATGTCGCCGCGATTCGCGAAATTCTGCGGTCCGCGGGATTTTTTTACGAGCATGAAATTGATGTTGCGGTTGAGTTGGCGGAAGAAAACCTGAAAAAGGGCGAGGAAGCCAGCGGCTATATTTTTTTAA
Organism: Fidelibacterota bacterium; assembly: GCA_028718545.1. Classification (GTDB taxonomy): domain Bacteria; phylum Fidelibacterota; class Fidelibacteria; order Fidelibacterales; family Fidelibacteraceae; genus M50B103. The sequence goes on from JAQULT010000012.1 coordinate 286, forward strand.
TCGCCGAAGACAGCCGCGGACCCCTTGCCTTTGCCTGCTACGGGAAAACTCCCTGCACCGCGGACAGTTATGATCTGTACTGGATTGCCGTGCATCATATTTTGCGCGGACAAGGCTGGGGCAAAAAGATCATGCAAATGGTCAGCGATGGGGTTCGCCGGCTTGGCGGCAAGAACCTCTGGATCGAAACCTCATCCCGGCCGCTCTATGAACCTACCCGAAAGTTCTATCTGAAGAACGGATGCGAACTGGTCGCGGAGCTTCCGGATTTTTACGGTAAAGCTGACAATAAGTGTATTTTCTTAAAGAAATTGTAAATTCTGCCGGCTGAACGGCAAATAAAGAGATTTTTACTCACTCAATAAAAAGATGATCGGTTTCGGCTACGCCGTTTTTCCCGGAAAAATGCTCGGCGCTCAGGATCAGATCCGAGATCGTATTGATCATTCCGGCATTGCCCGGCGCAGAAACCGGAATGTAGTGCGGCGTCAATCCCTTACAGAAGCCTTCCTGGCATTGTTCCCAGAGAACGGACTGTGAAGTCCCGATAAAGATGGCTGCATAGCGTTCACGGAGACGTTTATCGGAATCCTGCAGCAATGCCGCCCGCTCTTTTTTGCGGGTATCGGAAACCGGGTCCGCCATGCCGGCAGCCGGGGTCCCGCGGCGGGGTGAAAAACGGAAAATATGCAGATAAGAAAAAGCGATCGCCTGAATGAAATTCATCGATTCCACGAACAGGGCGTCGCTTTCGCCGGGAAAGCCGACAATGACGTCAGTACCGATGGAGGCGTTGGGAATATATTTCCGGATAGTCTCGACTTTTTTTGCAAAATCCGCACAGAGATATTTGCGGTTCATGGCTTTCAGAATAGTATCGGAACCGGATTGCAGGGACAAATGAAAATGCGGCATGCATTTTTCGGAACCGGCCATGTAGCGGATTAGCTCATCGCTTAACGTGTTCATTTCGATGGACGATATGCGGATCCTCCGGAGTTCCGGCAAAGCTTCCAGTCCTTTTACCACTTCTGTCAGGGTTTTATCGCGGTCCCGATACGCCCCGATGTCGATGCCGGTGAGCACGATCTCCCTGCAGCCTCCTTCACTCAGACGTTTGGCTTCCCGTATCGTATTGTCAAAATCACGGCTTACCGGATTACCGCGGGCATAGGGAACGATGCAATAGGTACAAAAATTGCTGCAGCCCTCCTGGATCTTCAGAAAAGCGCGACTTCGTTCCGTTCCCGCAACAAAGGTGCTTTCCCAGCGCTCCCGGTTGTTGACGGAAGAGATTTGAATATTTTTTTCCCCTTTTTCCCGGAACCCATCCAAAGCCTCGAAGAGTGCAAATTTATCGCGGGTTCCCAGAACGATATCCACGCCGGGAATATCCGCGGAAGCTGTTCCCTGGACCTGGGGATAACAGCCGGCGAGTACTAAAATGCTGTGGGGAGAATGCCGTTTTGCCTGGTAAAGCGCCTGCCGGGTCTTGCGGTCTGCCCGATTGGTCAGCGTACAAGAATTTACGACAATGACATCCGCGCTTTCGTTAAAATCGACCGGAATATAACCGTGTTCAAGCGCAGCATTCCGGAGCGCTGCGCTTTCGGCCTGGTTGAGCTTACAGCCCAGTGTATAAAAAGCAATGCGAAGAGATTCCAGGGTCATTGGAGCAGCCACACTTTCACTTTCATAGTCTGCTTGCCCCAGTTCATCGCAGATTCGTGATCTTTAAAAAAGAGATCGATATGATTCCCGATAATTGCGGAACCGCTGTCTTCGACACGTCCATAGCCGTAACCTTCAATATACATGATCGTTCCCATGGGGTAAATACTGATATCTGCGGCGATAACCCCCGGTTTCGCTTTCGTACCGCCCGCGGTCATTCCGACAATTTTGGGTTTTCCTTTCCGGGGACCGTAAGCATAAACCGCCTCTCCGTTTCGGTTCAGCCGCCAGCCGCAGCACTTTTCACAGGCACAATAAGCGGTAACTTCCATAGTAATGATTTTCGGTATGCGGGTAAAATGCGGTTTCAGCTGATTTTGAAAAATACTGCAGGCATTCGTGAAGGGAATCATCAGTAAGAGGATCAGAATAAAATTCAATTTCAGTCTGCGGATCTTTCTTTTATGCTTCGGGCTCATGATGCGAATGTTTTTCCTCTTCGTTCTTCAGAAGATTTTCCATCTCCATGGGATGCATGATCATGCCGGTCATGGCGGCAGTAAAACAGGACAAGCTTCCGGCCAGGTAGCCGCCGTTTTCCAGAATGGCGGCAGAGGTCGACATCCGGGTCCGCTGCAGGTCCGGGAAACGCTTTAGCTGCGATTGGAAAGCCGTCGGGAATATCTGAAAACCGATCTCGGTGAAAATACCGGCGATACCCATATCCAGCAGGTCACCGTGTACCAGCTGGGAACCCGGCAGCAGGCAGGCGTTCATATATTCGGGCAGCATGCGGTAACGGATCAGTTTCAGCCCTGCTTCAAAATCTTCATAGCGGCAGGCGGTGTCACCGCCGATAATAACCTGCTGAACGGGCAGCGCGTCTTTATCCGTAAGTCCGCCGATCTGCAGGGCGGGACCGACTTTCCAGGCGAGCATGGGCGTAATGCCTGAAAGATCAACGTTAATATCCGCTTTTTCCACAGGAAAACAAATCTGCGCTTCGCCCGTACTGCGGTCCTGCAGAAAGGTCATACACTGATCGTCGACCTGGCAGAGCAGATTAGGATAACCCAGATCTTCCAGTGTGCGCAGCAGCTTATGCCGGTCTGCCAGAGAAAGAGCATGCAATCCTTCTCCACTGAATTCCAAAAAAGCGGATTTATCTTTGGGGAGTTCGTAATATTTGATCAGTGCAAGAGCAATATCGATGCCGTCCGTCCATTCGCCGGGAAGGGAACGAAGTTCGATGCTAACGGTATCCGGAACAGCGATCTCGAGATCCCCGCTCCGCAGCAGTCCGGCAATGCTGTCCGGATCCGGCCGCAGAACCATTGCGCCCAAGACCCCGAGTTCCGACAGGCCGGGGATCGTCGTGGCAATAAGGGCGCCGGGGAAAGCCAGTCCTTCTTCAGCGGCTACGAGGGCAGGGACACCGCCGCGTGCAGCGCTCAGGTAGGGAATACCGCGTTTCTGCAGTGCCGCGATCAGTTCGGGACCGGGATTCCCTTCCAGCGGGAGTTGATTATCGATCACATAGACCGGCAGGGAAATTCTTTCGCTTTCCGCTAAGGAATACAGCATTCCGGCAGCAGCGGCATCCAGGATAAGGACATCGGGGCGGATACGTATACCGGCTGCAGGGCCTGGCATATCCTGTTGGGTAGAATGTGCCAGCAACTGGCGGATCATACTTTGTTGAGATTGCATCAGGACTCCGTAATAAAAATGTTTAAGAAACGCCGGTTGTTCAGCAGTTGTCCCCAGTCGTAGATGATAAAGTTCCGTCTCCGGGACTGCAGATCGCTGCGGAAGCGTTCTTCGCCGTTCCGAAGGTAATTGCGGACCTGAAAAGCGGGTATGGCACGCTGACCAAGGTCTGCGGATTCCCGAAGCGCCGCAGTGAGCAGGGAATCGTTGCCGGTATCCGGCTCCGGTAAAGTGCTAAGCACAAATGCGTCAACATAGCTTTGCAAAGTTTTTATATCCAGGCCATAAATTTGCTGCAGACCGGTGTTGAGATACTTTTCCGTCCAGGGTTTGCGTTCCAGCAGGATCCGGCATGCCGGATTCATCGCATGTACCTGTCTGCGGATCGTTTCGACATAAGCGGTGATCAGACCCGAGCGCCACAGTGTCCATTCTTTGCGGTAATGGTTCAGGATATGGGAAGCCTGCTCGGCAACGGAGGCATTTGCTGCGAATTTCACGTCCGCATATTCCGAAAAATCCCGGAGACAGGCGGCGCAGAAACAGGAAGAACGGATATGGTTGTTCGGAGGTATCTTTCCGTTTTGGGCGTTTTCCGCCGGATAGGAACAATGTTCCAGATAAATTGCATCCGGTTGAAGAATGAGCATTATTTCATTGATGATCTGCAGTTTATAATTCCGGTATTCCGGCCGGGAAGGACAAATCCATCCACGGATACCGGCGCCGTAATCGTTCACCGCCTGTAATACGGGTTGAGAACGCTGGGTATACTCGTCTTTGAAAACCGGCACACAGGCGGCAAAGCGTATATTGCGCCGCCGCAGCTCATGACGGAAAGCCAGCAGCTGGGTCCCGTATTCCCAGCGCTGAGGAAGAAGGTCGGAGGGATAATATGCCGTAGCGTCTTCAAGAACGGGAGCGATCACCAGAGTAACGCCGGCCTGTTTGAGTTCATCGGCCAGGGCGCCCATTTCTCCGCCGTAACGCTGCCGGATCGCCGGATCCTGCAACTGCAGGTGCACACCTTTTACACGTTCATACGAAGAACAGGATGCCGTAAAAAGCATAATGAAAAACACAGCGAAACGACACAATCTTTTCATGCAGGGAAGATAATGTTAAAATTGCCTTCTGTCAACCCGTAACTCGTGCGGCAGGCAGCGCCGCAGAATCCGGGATCATTCGGTCTTTTTGACTTTTTTACCGAATTCCGGATCGATCTTGAGGAATTTTATCAAAATGAATCCCGGGATAGTGGCAATAACAACCCAGATAAAGAAATGTTCATAACCGATTATTTCCTGCAGCCAGCCGCTCATCATTCCGGGGATCATCATTCCCAGCGCCATAAAAGCTGTACAGATGGCATAGTGCGAGGTCTTGTATTCGCCCTTGGAAATATAGATCATGTACATCATGTATGCGGTAAAACCGAATCCGTAGCCGAAGGTTTCAAAGGAGACACAGGGTACAATCACCCAAAGGCTGGAGGGCTGAACATAGGAAAGGAAAATATATACCGCATTGGGTACATTGATCATAATGGCAAACCACCAGATCCATTTTTTCAGCCCGTGCTTTGCTACGGCCATTCCTCCCAGAATACCGCCCAGGGTCAGAAAGATCACGCCGACCGTTCCGTAGGTAAGCCCGTATTGTCCGGCTGTCAGTCCCAGTCCGCCCGCTTCGCGTGTATCCAGCATAAAAGGTGCCGATAATTTGACCAGCTGGGATTCACCCAGACGGAACAGCAGCAGGAAGGTGATTGCCAGACCAATACTTTCCTTTGTAAAAAAGGAAGCAAAGGTCGCGAGAAAATCCTTGAGCGCCTGCACTGCGCTTTTTTCCTTGCGGTCCGTTTCCACTTTCGGCAAAGTGATACGGTGGGCGAGCCAGAAAATAAAGAGCATTGCGGAAAGGAAAAAGAACAGGACCGTCCAGGACATGACCACATTCCCTGACTGGGCATCAAAGACCGCAGAGCTTGGGGTCAGTAGCTTTTTATCCAGCTGGATCCCGGCCTGCACGGGTTTATTCCAGTTTTCTTCGTTAAACTCAAAACGGGTACCCTCGACCAGTTTGATGCTCTTGTCTCCCCGGTCCTGCCCGAAGGTGACAATGACGGTCTTGTCTTTATCCGGAGCTTTGGAGAGATGAAAAGAAACAATACCGATATTCCCGGCATAATCGGTGACCGGTACTTCGGTGACACCGAAATTCATGCGCAGCCATTGTTCAAACTTTTTTGGCCGAAGAGGTTTTTCCTTCCGGACCCTGGTCTTTTCTTTTGCTATGCGCGGAGCATCCGGATCCGGCTGTCCCTGGGCAAGATTCCAGGCACGTATCGATTTGATCACGGAATCCGCATAGGCGGGACTTACCGGATTAAGGGAAATATCCAGTACTTCCGGAGCATAGATCAGGCGCATGTCACCGTCGTGTTCCGCCATGTCGATATTCTCCAGAAGTACGGACTTTGCAGCCTGTGCCTCAGGAACGGCATTGACCTCGATCTCGATCGTATCCATGCCGGAGGCATTGATCAGAATACTGACCAGGATCACAAAAACGCCCTGACCCATCAGCATGGAAACACGGTAAAAGGCCGAGCGGATACCGTTAAAGAAAGACTGATCGCCTTCTTCAAGCCCAATCATGTAAAAACCGTCCGCCGCAATATCATGGGTTGCGGAGGTGAAAGCCATTAACCAAAGGAAAGCGATACTGATGCGGAAAAAATTCGTGGTCGGAATGGTCAGGGCAATACAGGCAAAGAGAACGCCAAGGATAAACTGCATGATCAGGATCCACCAGCGCTTTGTCTTCAGATTGTCAACGATAGGGCTCCACAGCGGTTTCAGGACCCAGGGCAGATAAAGCAGGCTCGTATATAAGGCAATGTCGGTATTGGAGATGCCGAGCATTTTGTACATGACGACGGATACGACCATAACGACCGTATAGGGAATACCTTCAATAAAATAGAGGGAAGGTACCCAGCTCCAGGGATTGCCTCTGGAATTTTTCTTTTTCTGACTACGCATAATTATCCTTTCCTGAGTTATTTGTAGATCTGCTTATATTCGCTTCCGGGGTAATAATGCGCCAGGATCTCTTCGGTGGTATAGCCTTTCAATGACATCCCCAGCGCTCCGATCTGGCACATTCCGGCACCGTGTCCCCAGCCGGCTCCGTGATAGACGAAGCGGCGCGGGATCTTCCCGGATCCGATCCGTTCAATGATCACCGCTGAAGAAAAAAGGAACTTCGGATGCAGGACCAGTCTTGCATTATAATCCTTATACACCACCGTTTCCTTTTTCTTGTCTTCAAAATCCAGGTAGACGATGCCGAGTTCCAGCAAGCGCGCACTGCCGCCGCGTTTCCGGGTCTGCAGGTCCAGGATAGCTTTGACATCCAGTCCGAGTTTCTCCCGCAAATTGGCGGACAGGGTTTCGTTGCTGATCTCTACGGTCCAGCGGAAATATTCCCCTTCCTCATCACAGGCACCAATATATTGTTTCAGTTTATCTTCCGGAACGGTATGGGAGCTGCAGAAGGCTTCTTTGGGCGTGGACATGATCCATTTTTGTGCGTTTTTTTCCACGCTCAGGTCCGGAACACCATTGCCTTCCGGCATATCGGGCAAATTCTGCATGTAGGGAAGTGGTGTATCCTCCCAGAGATTTTCAAAGGTTTCCATTTTCCCTCCGCAGGATTTGGAATAGCGCGCGTCACAGATCCTGCCCTCGTAAAGAATGACCTTCCCACGAGTGGATTTTGCACCCTTGATACTGACGTCTGTCAGATTATTGAGTCCCTGATAACGCTGGCAGCAGTCGTCATTGCAGACATCGATCCCCAGTGCCGTATGCTTCTGTTCGACATTGGCCAGCATCCAGGAACGGGCGACCACGGTCTGAGCCTCAATCAGGGCAGGGGGACAGGCGGCACCCATTTCGGAGGTGGCGACACACATCAGGTATTGTTCCAGGGGGAGTTCATTGATCACCAAAAGGAAATTTTCATAAATGCCGATCTCCACGATCCCGGGAAGACGGACGCTGATATGTTTGCGCCAATGGAATTCCCGGCCGGAAATAACCGGGTCAAGCGTAATATGCGCGCTTTCCCTGGTCGGTCTGAAAACCACCTTATGAACACGTTCGTACTGCTTCCCGTCAATTTGAAACAGCATTCCCTTTTCCTCTACCGTGAACGGAATGCTCGCAACTTCACAGGTGGAAAAAGTCAGGGTATCGACCGCCATCTCATAATCGCACATATTGGACAGGAATGCCGTGATCTTTTTTTGCTCGTCATTCGGCAAAACGATTCCGACCCTGATACTGGGTTCCTGCCTGGGAATAAGACCGGGTTTCAACATGATATAGCACCTTTCTGGTTTAGTCAAAAATTCATTCTCATCCGGTATCGAATACAAACATTATACAAGATATTTAAAATAATATTTTTCATCACGTATTTCAATTCTTTAGTGAATTAAATCGGGTATAAAGATATGTTTTTATCGGCAAAAACGGAAACAGCCCGTGAAGGGGAAGATCAAAGCTTGTCAACAATGAGAAAAATCAGGTTTCTAAAGGAATTGTAAAACAAAAAAATATTTTCTACATTTCATTGGCAGCGCGGACAGGCGCTGCCGTTCCGGAGGAAGGTGAATATGGATTATGTACTGATTGTCCTGGGGTTTATCCTGATGATCGGAGGGCTGGCAGGCTGCATTCTTCCGCTGCTCCCCGGTCCGCCGCTGAGTTATGCGGGATTGCTTTTACTGCACGCAACGCAGCATTATCAATTCTCATCCGATTTTCTGATCACCTGGGGATTGGTAACCGCGCTGGTATACGGATTGGATTATGTGATCCCGGTGTTTACCACAAAGCAGGCGGGTGCGGGAAAGCGCGGGGTCTGGGGAAGTATGATCGGACTGATCATTGGACTGATATTCTTTCCGCCTTTTGGGATCATTGTCGGACCTTTTATCGGCGCCGTGATCGGAGAACTCAGCTCAGGCAAAGATTCGGCTGCCGCGCTGAAATCGGGATTTGCCTCTTTTCTGGGCTTTATATTCGGGACTCTGATCAAGATCATTGTTTCGGGTATGATGTTCTGGCATTTTCTCAAAACACTTTTTATAGTTTAACAAACCGGATCAAACCCCGTATTCCGGAGGAAATATGAAATACCGTTTACTGTTTTATCTCTTATTTTCATGCCTGCTGACGGCAGCGCCTTCCGATCTGGAAACGGCGCATCGCATGGCTGACGGCGTATTCCGCGGCTGGACCTACGGCGCCTACAGCAGCGTAAAAAAACAAGTGGATTGCACTACCTTCATTTCCGCGGTTATGGATACGCTGGTCAGCCGAAGGGGAATTTCTTACACAAACGAAATGTACCGGGATATACTGATCAACCATCCCGATCTTGGCAGGAATGTCGTTATTGCGGGTCCGGATCCGGAAGACCCGCGTTACGCCGGAGTGGTGTATGCATTGGAAAAATACGGACTCGGGTATCCCGTACGTGACGTTTCCAAGGTGCAACCCGGAGATTTTATTCAATACTGGGTCCGGGGAAGTAACGGGAAATGGTTCGGTCACGCTTCGCTGATCGAGTCCCTGCGCATGGATCCGAAAGACGGACGCTACAAAGCGCGTATTTACGGTTCTCACAAATCCATGAACGGGATCGCCGTCTCGGGTTTCGAATTGCTTCTGGAAGGAAAGGACCGAATTGTTTATATCGGCAGATTTTTTGATGAAATGAAGTAACTGCGTAGAAAAATCCACCATGATACAAAAAAGGCGGCTTTGGCCGCCTTTTTTGTGTGGAGCGAAAGGGAGAAGAAAGATTTAACGAATAGGGAGGAACCAGGATGCCATTTCAACGGGAGCGCTTTCATCGGTAAAGGTTGCGGTGCTGATCATCTGAACCCGGAGCCGGCTCTGACCGCGGCCTTTCATTACCGATCCGCTGAAAATCCTGTCTTCCGCCGTCAGGTCCAGTCCCAGTCCGTCATCCGCCAGGGCAAAGTGGCGGCCGCTTGAACCCAGGACATTGACGTCGTCAGCCCCGGAAATCGTAACAAATACATTAGTTGACAAGGCACCGGGCCGGCCGCGGAAGGCACCCTGCTGCGTATATCCCCGGAATACCGTGTAGAGCTTTTCCGGATCATCGAAGAGAATTTCCGTACTGTCTTCGTCGGAAGCCACAAGTACTTCTTCAATCTCATTCATGATCCCCTCGGTAGCTCCGGCCTCCAGGCTTTTCGCAAGCAGACGCCAGCCACTGGTATCGGAGGCCAGGTTCGCTGCGCTGTCGGAAGAACTGTCGGCATTGTTATAATGCACATACTGCCAGTAAGCGGTCGTACTGTAAACATAATCCTTTTCCCAGATCACGGGCGTATCGGTGATGGCCGTATCGCTGTGATGAATATACAGGGTACCGTACAAGGTTTTGCTGACCGTAACCAGAGCGGTGTCATCGGTGGTATAGCTGATGCTGTGAGAAACGTCCACGCTGTCAACTTCATGTTTAAGGCGCAGATTGATGCGTTTGCGGTTCTGTTGCGGATTGGGACCCGGTGCGAATTTTGAGAATGACGAAGGAACACTGATCTCGATGTCCTCTTCAATGGCCGTATCGCTATCATATTCCGCCAGCAGCTCGCTTTCTACTAGGGCGGCAAGCGTGACGTTTTCGTCATCGTCATTATCCCAAAAGCCGCCGAAATTGCATCCGCTCAGCATGAACAGGACGGCAAGCAGTGAGATGAACAGGATCTTTTTCATAGCTTTTCCTTTCTTTTTTTGTTTTTTCCCGGCAGGTTTTCTGCCCTTCCATTCATAAGACACAGCGGCGGCCGAGAAAGGTTAAGAAAAATTTCCAATCCTGCTTTTCCGGTTATTTAGCATAAAAAAACGGGAAAATTAGCCTCAAAAAAAGATTCTGCGACAAGGGCCGCAGAATCCATTAAAAACGCAGGAGAATATCGGGTAGAAATCCTCCAGGTTATTATTCGTTTTCAGGGAGCGACGGATTTAAGGTATTTGTAAAAATCGCTCTCCGTTGAAAGAATGACCGAAGTGTTGGAATCCATCACGGACTGATAAGCCTCCATGGTTTTCATGAAGGTGTAAAATTCCCGGGATTCCGGACTGCGGTTGTAGGCGTTGCTGTAGATCGATGCCGCTTCGGCGTCTGCCTTTCCCATGATCTCGTTTGCGGTCCGGAGGGCTTCGGACTGGATACGCCGCAGTTCACGCTCTTTTTCACCGCTGATCCGTGAAGCTTCTCCCTGGCCTTCGGAACGGTACTGGTCCGCAATACGCTTACGTTCGGTGATCATCCGTTCGAAAACCGTGTTCTGAACTTCTTTGACATAATTGATGCGCTTGATCCGGAAATCCAGAATACTGATCCCCAGGTCGGCGGTACGTGCGGTAGCAGCTTTCAGGATCTCGTTCCCGATCAGACCGCGCCCGTACAAGATGGTTTCCAGACTGTCGGTGTCCAGGTCCAGTATCGGATCCCGCTGCGGTTCGCGGTTAGAAGTGCGCACATGTTCGATCAGGTTGTGCCGGGCGAATGCGGTCCGGGTTTCACCGTCAATAATATCGTCAATGCGCGACAGGGCACCGCGTTCGTCATAAAGACGCATGTAGAACAAGAGTGGATCCACGATCTGCCAACGGGCATAGGTGTCAACCCAGATATAACGTTTGTCCTTGGTGGTAACCTGATTGCTTTCCCCGCGCCATTCCAGAAAACGCTTGTCAAAAGTATGCAGGATGTCAAGAAAAGGGACCTTGACATGCAGTCCCGGTTCAACCAGGGTCCGTATCGGTTTCCCGAAACGGGTAATGATGGCCTGCTGGGTTTCGTCCAGAATAAATAAGCTCGTACTCGCAAGGATCACGATCAGCAGGAGAGCCAGGGCGATCCACAATAATTTTAAATTTTTCATTTCAGGCTCCTTATTTATCCAGGTTTAAGAGCGGCAGTACACCGCCGGTCGATTCGTCGATCACGCGTTTCTTTTCCAGGCGCGGCAGAACTTGGCTCAGGGTCTCCAGGTAAATGCGCTGTCGGGTAATCTCGGGAGCTTTACGGTATTCTTCGAAGACGGCATTGAAACGGGCGACATCTCCGCGGGCTCCGTTGACACGGGCAGAAGCATATCCTTCCGCTTCCTGGATAGTCTGCTGCGCTTCGCCGCGGGCACGGGGGATGACCCGGTTATACTCCGAGCGGGCTTGATTGATGAGTTTTTCACGGTCCTGCTGAGCCTGGTTGACCTCATTGAACGAAGCTTTTACCGCATCGGGCGGATCGACGTTCTGAAGCACGATCTGCCGGATGCGTATCCCGTTCTGGTATTCGTTACAGAGATCCTGCAGCTTATCCTGAACGGTCTGCGTGATCTCCTGCCGGCCGACAGTCAGGATCTCGTTCAGCGTCCGGTCACCGGCGACCTCGCGCATAACGGCCTCGCTCATGTCCCGAAGGGTCAGCTGGGGATTGCGGACCTTAAAGAGAAACAGGTAGGGATTCTCGATACGGTACTGGATAATCCATTCGACGATCACCACATTCAAATCCCCCGTCAGCATAACCGATTCGGCTTCATAGCTGCGGCCGCTGTACTGGGTGCCGCCACCGGTCTTGAGCGTACGGAAACCGAACTCTTCCTTGAGCTGGCGTTCGACCGCAACCTGGTACACCTTGTCAATAAAAGGGATTTTGATATGCAAACCCGGTTCGGTGCTTTTGGTGTATTTCCCAAAGCGCAGCACCACTCCGACATTCTCCGCCTGAACCACATAAAAACTGCTGAGCAACAGGATTATCACCAGCAGGATCAGGACTCCGCGAAGGATCTTTTTGGCGTTAAGCACCAGGTTATGTTTTACTTCTTCTGCGTATGCCATGCGTACCTCCTTGTTAAGTTGGCGTTTTTAATGTAAAAAAATATTTATCAATATGATATATATTTCTTACTTTATAGCCGGAACGCTAATCAACGGCAAAGCCAAAAGCGGAATACAATGGAAAAAACGCCACTCGAACATGCCCTGGATGTCAGCAGCTCCGTTTTCATTCAAGCCTGCGCAGGTGCGGGGAAGACCTTCGCGTTAACCAAACGCTATGCGGCAATTCTGGATGATTTTGCCCGCGAAGCGGAAGCCGGTGCGGTGCCGGAACAGACCGACCATAAAAAGATCCTGGTCATTACCTTTACCAAAAAAGCCGCCGGTGAAATGCGTGAACGCACCCGGCAGGATATCAGTATTTTGCTTTCGGGAAAGGAGATCCCCGAATTAAAAGGAAAGGATTTTTGTCCGACCCTGCGCGATCACCGCAGCGCTGCCGTGCAAACTTATATACACAATTTAACGAATACCTTTTCGCAGAATGCAATTTCAACCATCGACAGCTTTTGCGGCGGACTGATCAAGGAGTTTGCGCACAAGCTCGATCTTGATCCGCAATTCGCCTTACAGGAAGATGCCGAATCGCAACGTTTCCTGGATGAAAACCTGGAAGACTGGCTAAAGAAAAAAGTGAAAGGGGATCCGCATGCCTTTGATGTACTTTTGCAGGAATTGAATTTTGAACAGATTCGCCGTGCCTTAAAAACCCTGTACGGATCCCGCGAAGTACTGGATGAATACAGCCGCAGGATTGAAGAAGAAACGGAAGAGAAGATCTGGCGGGAATGGCTGCAGCGCTATACACCCGATGCGGATATTGAAGGTCTTGCGGCCGCTTTTGAAGTTTTGTGGAATAATACCCGTTCTGCCTGCAGTGACCCTGAAGACAACCTTTACAAACTCCTGGAATCGGCATACCAAGAATATTGCCTTCTTAAGCGTAATGATCTTCTGGAATTCAGGTCCGGTTTTTTAAGCATTATCCGGAACAGCGGATTTCTTACTACAGAAAATTGTTATAAAAAAAACCTTCCCGGTAATAAACAAAACTGGGAAGACAAAAAGGCAGCCGCGGATGCCTGGTATGATCTTCTAAAGACCATGGTCGATGTCAATGATCTTGTTCAGTCACCGGGTCCCCAGGATAAAAAGATCATTCCGCTTTTAAAGGAGCTGATCGCACTTTACCGGGATTTCAATCTTTATTATTCGGAAAGAAAATCGGGGAGGAATGTGCTGGATTTCTCCGATGTAATTATAAAAACCCATGAATTGCTGAACAGGCATAAGGATGTCCGCAAACAGATCGGGAAACGCTTTCGTCATATCATGCTTGATGAGTTCCAGGACACCAATCCGATGCGCTGGGAGATTATCCGGATGATCTTTGAGGCGGGGAAGGATACCCGGCTTTTTATTGTCGGTGACCGCAAACAGTCCATTTTCCGCTTCAATCATGCGGATGTGACGGTAATGAACAAAGCCGAAGCACTGGTAAGGGAAAGGAAAGGCAAGATCCTGGATTTTAACGATAATTACCGGTCTTCGGAGATATTTGTCAATGAAGGTATCAATCCTCTGATCGGCAGTATACTTCCGTCAAAGGACGACGTAAACGAGGCTTATGAGGCGGATTTTCAGCCGACCCGGCACCGGATCGCCAAAACGAATATTACTCCCGCGCTGGAAATGCATTGGTGCAATATCCCCGATGAAAAGGATGACAGTAACTATTCGGCACTGCATGCGGCCCGCCATGTCAGGGAGCTGTTGGAAAAATACCAGGATTCAGCGATCGACTGCGAAGGCAAGCCGCTGATCGGTGTATTGTTCCGGAAATTTACGAATATCGACGATTACCTCCAGGTTTTTCGCCGCTTTGATATCCCCTTTTCCATTGTCGGGGGAAAAGGGTTCTATAATACTCCGCCGCTGCTGGATGTTCTTCACTTTCTTTCCGTACTTGACAACCCCTTTGACGACCATGCCCTTATCGCGTTGCTGCGCTCTCCCTTTATCGGTCTCCCGGATACCGCGATCCACCGCCTGAGCGAACGCAAAAATAAGGATATTTCGCTGTTTGAAATAATGGAAGATCATGCGGAGCTCCGCGAAAGCAGGGACCTGATCCTGTCCTGGATCGAAGCTGCGGGGAAAATGCCTCCGGACGAACTGATCGCCGGAATCCTGGACAGAGACTATCGCGAGCTGGGATATGTCTCGGAACTATTGCCGCAACAGCAGCTGGCAAATCTGGATAAGGCCATCAATATTATCCGCGGAATGCAGCGAAAGGGAAATACGCTCCGGGAGATCCGTGAATACTTTTATTACCAGTCAAAACAAGAGACACCCGAAGCACAGGCCCTTTATCCGGGCACCGCCAAGGTACATTTGCTGACGATCCATAAGGCAAAAGGACTGGAATATCCCATTGTGATCATTCCGGAAATGAACAGTAAAGGGAGCGCGGGGAGGGACAATATCCGCTTTGGACGCAGCGGAGGGCATGCCGAGATATCCCTGGCCTTGTCGGACCAGGTGAAACCGGGTTTATTGCTGAAGCTGAAGGAGATCGGCGACAGGGAGGACGACGCGGAGGATAAACGGATCTTTTATGTTGCCCTGACCCGTGCGGTCTATAAGGCATGCTTTTTGGGTGAAGGCGCAAATAAATGCGAAAAAAACACAGCGTGGTACAACTATGTTCTCAAGCCGCAGGGACTGATCGGTGACGAAGATAAAGCGCTGGATCCCGGGGACTGGCCGCAAGAAACGATCAGGCAAATCGGCTATGAAACACTGCAGACAGGCACCGTTTGGAACCGGCACGAAACAAAGGAATGGAAGGAACTCCCCGCTGCAGAAGATCCGGGCAGCTATTGCTACCGCAGTCCGCATGACCTGATGGGAGACGGCGGGAACCGGGACTTTAGGGAAAAAAGCACCGCCGTTGACGGTTTGGCACTGGGTACCCTGTATCACCACTGCATCGAACAAAAGCACTTTGATCTCTCCGCCTGCCACGAAGAGATCCATGCCATGATCGATTCGCAATTCCCCGACTCAAGCAAAAAGAAGCTCCTTGAAAAACTCGGGGTCTTGCTGAATACGACAAAACAGCACGAGATCTACCCAATCCTGCAAGATCCTTCTGTAGAAAAATATCAGGAATTGCCCTTGAAAGGCTGGCTGAAAAAGGACAAGCACTTTGTACAGGTCAATGGGACGCTTGATCTGCTTTACCGCCAAAACGGGCAGTGGCGGGTCCTGGATTTCAAGACCGACAGCACAAAAGACAGACTGGCGTCCTACGAAAAGCAGCTGATGACCTACTGCTGGATGCTGAAACAGGCATACGGTATTGCGGCAGCGGCGAAAATATTCTTCGTTTCCCTGAATGAGACCCTTGATGTTTCCTGGAGCGCCGAATATTTTAACGGCC
This sequence comes from Fidelibacterota bacterium, assembly GCA_028718545.1. Taxonomy (GTDB): domain Bacteria; phylum Fidelibacterota; class Fidelibacteria; order Fidelibacterales; family Fidelibacteraceae; genus M50B103. The sequence continues at coordinate 16,084 of JAQULT010000012.1, forward strand.
TGCCTCTGGGTCCGGGGTTCCGGCCGGCCCTGCCGGATTCGCATACGGATGCCCGGGCATTGTCCGAACGCATTGGGGAAGGAAAACATTTGTTGTTTTGCACTTCCGCCCATCATGAAGAACAGATCTGGCTTTCTTTGGTAAAATCGGGCAAAATGCGCCCGGATATTAACGTAACGACCCTCAGCAAATGGGTCGCATCCCTTTACCGGAAAAACACTTCACAGGACCGTTTGCGTTTGATGATACAAAGATCCGATGATCGTTTACTGCCGGGAACGGTCGACTACCTTGCAAAGGCCTGCCGGGAACATGAAATGCAAAACGGTGAGATCCGTCCGGAATTTTTATCCGTCTACGAAAAAATCAAGAAAGATCCCGCATACCTTCCCGCCGATCTGCCGTACCGTTATGCGGATATCAGGGACGTACATATCGCTTTTATCGACAATACGCCGGCGGATGAACCGGAAAAAGAACTGATGGCAAGACTGCGTTTGCACAATACCTGTTTTGACTGCAGCCTGCTCCCGCAAAGACAGGGGAAGCAATTTGATCTTATTGAGGCATTTTCGCCCCGGGAAGAGGTCTTTGCGGTGGCAAGACATATCCGGGAAAGCGCCGGGGAAAACACCGATATTCTGATCACGGTTTCAAGCATGGAAAAATATACGCCGCATTTGAAAAGGATTTTTCCCCAGATGGGTTTGCAGGTCAGATTCACGGACCTGAAACCCCTTAAAGAATACCCTCTGAGCACCCTTGTTCTGAATGTGATCCGCTTGTCAACCCTTGCCCAGCCGCTATGGAAGGACCTTGCAGCGATTCTTTTACATCCGCTGATGAAGGCAGACCCCGAACTTCTGCGTTATGATAAACAGATCCGCAGCGAGCCCTGGAAAGAAAGAGCCCTGCCGCAGGAGGCTTTGGCCTTTATTGATAAATATCAGGCAAAAACAGCGGATGAACTGAAGAAGAAGATCGAAGATCTTATTCTGAATTATCGCCTTGAAGACAGTTGCGGCGAGGATAGGGTTTGCGAAAAGTTACTTTTAATACTTGCTGAAATTACCCGGGATCTCCAGGACATGCGTGCCGTTTACGGATTACCGGACCTTTACAGAGAAATGAAGACACGGGTCAACAAGGCGGGACTTCCGCGCAAAGATCAGCCTAACGGAATCCCCGTTGTGGGTTTTCTGGACAGCATGGGCGCCGTTCCGGAAAGACTTTATGTCATGGGTATGGTCGAAGGTGAAATCCCACGCCCGGAAAACGAAAATCCCTGCCTGAACCGAAAAGAAAAACGCTCGCTGGAACTGAACCGGCATTTTATGGACTATTGGAAAACTCTGGGAAACAGGGTGCTTTTTACGGTTTCACGGCATGCCGAAGACGGTACCGAACAAAACCGTTCCAGTTTTTTACAGGATCTGGACCTAAGACTGATCGCCTGCGGGGATCCCGGACCGAGGACATCGCTGCTTGCCTACGATTCTTGCATGATCAGAGGTGGAGACGGGGATATTATCCGCCGGCATAACGAGATCGTATCGGACCGGAAAGGTATCTTTTCCGGTCGGGTAAACGATGTGAAAAAAGAATTTCGTTTGCCGGTGACAAGCATTGATACGCTCCTTGCCTGTCCCCAGCGTTTTTATTATGACAGGATACTGGAGCTGCGTTTGAACGATGCGGACGAAAGTAAGCATTGGGCTATGCTGAAAGGCAGCGTCATTCACCGGACCTTTGAATACTTTACAAAAGAAAACGGATTCGCATTGGCGCCCGACCCCGCTCTTGCGCTGCTGAAAAAATGCCTGTTTCAGGTGCTTGATGAAGAAAAGATATCTATTGAGGATCCCTTTCAGGCGGATATCTTCCGGGATTATATCCGGGATCTTGAACCCGGATCGGAAACGAACGGTCTGGTCAAACTGCTGAAAGAGATTCATCGAATATTCCCGGAATACGGCGAGATCGTCGCAGAAAAAGATTTTGAGGATTTTCCTCTGGCATACGGGAATGTTAAGGTATATCTCCGCGGCCGTATTGACAGGCTGATGATCGATAAGACCGGGAAAAGACTGGTAGCGGCGGATTATAAAACCGGCAATATCACCCTTTCGGATTTGAAGAAAATGCTGCTATCTCAGCTTTATCTTTATGCGCGGAAATGTAAAGCGGATTTTCCCGGGTACGCGGTCAGAGCGGCCTATGAACGTGTTGCGGATGCGAAGAATACAAAGATCCATATTTTCTTAGAGAATGAGGGGCTCTTTGCTCAGGAGAACTCCAAGAAAGGCAATGCCTTTCGTATCGATGAATTCGAAAAGCATCTGGAAGCCCTTTTTCTTCAGATCGCTGAAGGAAAATATTATCTGACTGAGCGGGCTTTCCGGGATGCCTGTAAAAATTGTTCGCATGAAGGCTTATGCCGGAAGAACAGCCGCATGCGGAATGTTATGCCGTAAAGGAGAACAGGATGAACGATTTTTTAATGCAAGAGCTGCAGCGGGTCTATTCGCCCGAACAGCAAAAGGATCTCGGCAAAGAGGACGTGAAGAAGTGGGTGCGGAAAACACGGCTGAAACAACTGTTGTTCATCTTTTTTGAAAGCGTGATCCTGCTGGGTTTCGGTATCGGGAACCTGATGAACAATCCCGTCCGTTCATTTTCTTTTGCATTGGGTGTCCTCTGCCTTATCGTCTGGCCTTTCCTGGCAGTGAATATCCATCGCTATCTGAAAAAGCTGGATTACGGGGAAGAAGATCTGGATCAGATCGTACTGAAATTGGGTCGAAAGGATATTCCGGCTGCTGAAAAGGATCCTGACGGGGAGAATGCTGAGAATTCCGGTAAAGAATAACATTGTTGATGAAAGATCAAATCCCGTTACAGGCCTGTCATCAACAAAATGACAGAGATATTCAGGTAATAGATCCGGATTCGTGCCGTGTATGATAAAGTTTTTCAATTTTATGCCGGTGCAAAACAATGACAAGATAGCCCAGCAGCGAAAGCGCCATCACAATAAACCATAATTCAAAGATCCCCGTTTGTCCCTGAATGATCAGGGAGGACATGCTGCCGATCAGGATCAGTAATTCCCAGTTGCGGAGCAGGATCCAAAGCCGGGGTTTGGTTCTGCCGAGATAAAGTACAAAAGGGTGCAGTGCGGTAAGGGTGCTCATAACATAGAAAAAGGTGGTCCATTTGTGAATAACATGCCAGATGAACATTTCTTCTTTCAAAGAAGGGATCAGAGCGGTAACGATCAAAAAGAACGTGGCGCAGTAAATACTGATATAGGCATAACGGGCAGGATATTGTTCAAGGCGGAAGAGGCACAGCGCCGCGGTCTGGATTGCCAGTCCGACATAGACAGCCCAGAGGATATACCATTCCCGGTAGTGGAAATAATTACCGATCTTACTGAAGGTGTACTGAAAAGGATCTTCCAGTGTACCGTAGATAAGGGTAGCGACAAGGGCAAGGAAAAGTAGAACAACCAGAACATTCCGCCGGAAATTTAGCTTCCGGATCGCGTTGAGAAGCGCTTCTTGATTCCGGATGCGATGAAAAGGCATGTCCGGTGCTTTCGGTTTGGCGGGCATAAGGAAAAATAAAAACAGAAGCGCACTTTAACAAGTATTTTAGGCCTCTCGCTTGAATGAAACACTTTCGGTGTATTATCGAAAAAAAAGGCGTTCAGATCTTCCCCCGCAGGTTTCGGTATGCATTCACTTCATATTCACCCGAAAGCTCGACCGGCAAGATCTCCCGGTAAGGGAGCTTAATACCAAAAACCTCTTCAACATTGTCGTGTGTGATACGGCGGATAAAGGCTTCGCCGGCACCGTTTTTGCGCAGCAGCTCTATCAGGTAGGGCAGAACCGGAAAGCCCGGGATTCCGGAGGCGTAGGGGGCTTCCATTTTCTCTTTGCGCAGATGCGGCGCATGATCGGTTTCGATCCAGTTGATCCTGTCTTCGAAAAGCAGGGACAGGAGGCCTGCCTGCTCCTGCGGATCCCGCAGCGGCGGGTTCATTTTCAGCAGTAAACCCTCAGATTCTTCCATCATCAGGTCGTTAAGCAGCAGGTGGTGTGGTGTTACGCCGCAGCTGATGCGGAAACTCGCCTTTTCGCGGGCATTTTCAAGCATATTAACACTTTCGGGAAGCGTGATATGACAAATATGAAGGGTTCCGCCGAAACCGCTTTCCTCCGCCATCTTCAGCAGGAGGGAAATGGCGTGCAGTTCCGCGACCGGCGGCCGGGCCAGGGTGTGGGTAATGGGGTGTGCCGGGTCCCAGGAAGCCGGTGAGAAAAAACTTTCCGATTCAGCATGTACGGCCAGAACGCCCGTATAGGCGTTTTCGGCCAGTGTCCGGAATACCCTTTTCTGTTCCGCTTCGTCGATTACCGCAAGTTCACCCGTTGATCTTCCCGCAAACAACTTCAGTCCGACCACGGATGCAAATTCCCGTACACAATCCGTCGCTTCCCGAATCTGTTCCGGATTGGCGCTCAGGCCGCAGTAGAGTCCGTAAAATACATCACTGTCCGTTTCTTTTGCCAATTTCAGGCGGCGCAGAACATCCTTGCGGCGAAGGATGGGCGGACTGGTGTTCGGCATATCGAAAACGCCGCTGATACCCAGGCGTCCGGCAACGGAAAGTCCGTGCTGCAGAGTTTCCTTATGCCGTTGTTCCTCATCGCGGAGATGCACATGGGGATCGATCATGGTTTTTTTCCGGTCTTGCCGATCTTAGTCCTTCTTTATTTCCACGGTCCAGCCGTAGGGATCCTTCCGTTTTCCGTACTGAATGCCCAGAAGCGCTTCATACATCGTTTTTGCATAAGGACCGACTTCATTGTTATTGATGACAATATCTTCTCCGTCATCGTAGCCGATACGTCCGACGGGAGCGATCGTGGCAGCGGTGCCGGTGCCGAAACATTCCTGCAGACTTCCTTTTTTGGCGGCCTTTATGATCTCCTTGAAGGCGATTTTGCGTTCCTCGACCTTCCATCCCAGATCTTTTGCCAGCTGCAGTACGCTTTCGCGGGTAATGCCGGCCAGAATAGTACCCTGTTTCAGGGTTGGGGTGACCAGGGTGTCGTCGATCACGAACATAATGTTCATGGTACCGACCTCATCTACATATTTATGTTCAAGACCGTCCAGCCACATGATCTGTTTATATCCCTTTTGCTGTGCCTTTTTAGCGGCATAGAGGCTTTGAGCATAATTGGCGGCCGCCTTAACGTGTCCGGTGCCGCCCGGTGCCGCCCGGGTGAATTCTTTGGTGGCATAGATGCCGACCGTTTGCAGATTGCGACCATAGTAAGCGTCCACCGGTGTGGTAATGATCATGAAATAATAGGTCTCACTGATCTTGACGCCCAGAGTGGGGTCGGTTGCAAAAATAAAAGGGCGGATATACAGCGAGGAACCCAGGTGCGGCGGAGTAAAATCCTGATCCAGCGTAATCAGTTCGATCAATTCTTCCAAGGTCTTCTTTTCGTCGATCCGGGGGATAGCCATGCGTTCCGCAGAACGGTTTAGGCGGGCGAAATTTTGTTCCGGCCGGAAAAGGCGCACGATACCGTCTTCACCGCGAAACGCTTTCATTCCCTCAAAAATGCTTTGCGCGTAATGCAGAGTGATGTTTGCCGGACTTAATAAGATATCCCCGTAAGGAAGGATCTCGGATTCCTGCCACGTCCCGTTTACATAGCGCCGAAGCAGCATATGGTCGCCATAATATTTTCCGAAGCCCAAATTGCTGAAATCAACTTCCGGCAGCTTGCTGACGGGCCGTTTTTTCACATTCATACTCCACCTCACTGATTTATTTTTGTGTAAATATCCTGAAATATTCGTTCACAGTAAGCGGGATCGGTATGGAAATCCTTGCCGTCGGTCCGTACGACCAGAACGGGTATTTCCCCGCTTTTTTGCAGCTCACCGATCCAGCGGTCATAGTAAATGTTCAGACGGTGCAAATATTCGAGATCGATATTTTGTTCGTAATCGCGTCCGCGTTTTTTGATCCGCGAGATCAGACTGTCCGTAGAAGCCTGCAGGTAAACGATGAGATCGGGCGGACGCAGATAGGAGGTCATTTCCTTGAAAAGTTCCTGGTAATTTTCCCAGTCCCGGTCGTCCATCTTTTTCAGGTCATGAATACTGCGCGCAAAGATCTTGGCATCTTCGTAGATCGTGCGGTCCTGAACGATGGTATTGCTCAGCTTCTGAATCTTTTTCTGGACCTGAAAACGCTTGGAAAGGAAGTAGATCTGAAGATTAAAACTCCAGCGCAGCATATCATGATAGAAATCTTTCAGATAAGGGTTGTCCACGACCACCTCGTAATGCGGGTCCCAGCCGAAGCGCTGACAGAGCAGGTCTGTGAACGTGGTTTTTCCGACGCCGATATTTCCGGCAATTCCGATAAATTTGTGTTTCATGATCCGGTTTCAGTCTTACCGTTGAAACTTAGCAAATTTAAGTGATATTTGCGAATAAAAAATGCAGTCAGCAAGGTCAGATACCTCTGCAAAGGATATTCATTGACAACGCGCAGGGATTTATGCAAATTTCCAGATGAGATCGAAGCGTGAATCTTTAAGGAAAGAAAGAGGTAAAAAATGAAATGTGACACGACGCAGGGAACCTGCAAGGCGGGAAAGATCGTCGGCTGGTGTATTCTGGGGATCGGACTGGCGTTTTTGTTCGGTTTTGTCATTAAGGGACTCTGGAATGCGCTGATGCCCGAGATCTTTGGTTTGAAAACGATCGGTTACTGGCAGGCGCTTGGATTGACCATTCTGTCAAGGATTCTTTTTGGCGGAATGCCCAAAGGCGGCACGGAGACAAAAAAAGAGGAAAAAGAGCCTGCTTCACCCGTAGAAACGGAATAAAGTTCCGGGTTGCGCGATTCCGATCCCGGGATACCGCACAGCAGGCTTTTTGTCTGAAAATGATTGCATGCATTTCCTTCTTCGTGTATTTTACTCCATGTTTTCGGATCAAAAAAAATCAATCGCCATCTTTTTTCTGCTTCTGCTGTTCGGCAGCGCCGTTCTGTATGCGGGAAACGGACATTTTTTGTTTGTTCAAGGCGGCCTTTATCATGCGGCCCAGCGGGACAGAAGCATGTCACCGCTGGCATATAGCGGAACCGGGATCGCTGCCGGAATTGCCTACGAACACCGGGGTCATCCGAACATGGAAATCTTTCAATTGACCCTGCAGAGCGGTAATATCCGGAACCGCTACGGAAATACCTGCGCTTATCAGCGTTTTGCTTTCCGGAATTATACATTCTATCAAAAACAGGACGAATTCGGCAAGACGCTGACCTTTGGCTGGTCGAATATCAACGCATTTCATCGTTATGTAAATGCCGCTTACGGAAATTATGCCGATCGTTTGAATTACTATACTCTCTTTGGCCCCGCCTTCCGTTATGCGCAGCCGTTCAGGATCGGGAAACTGCATTTTCGGGTGCAGCTTCCCGCCGATCTGCAGATCCTGGGCTTTTATCTACGACCTTCCTATATTTCAAACAGTCCTTCGGGATATCTGGACCCCGAAAATTCCGCTTTTATGGCCTGGCTGCGTTCCATCGATATCTTTGTGCCGAGCAGGGACTGGCATTTTTCGCTGAATCCTGAGCTCAGTCTGATCCTGGGTTCCGGCGGGAGGCTTTCCCTGACATATCAGTATCAGTTTGTCAGGATCGCAAAACCGGAGCCTTTCATTCAAAGCAAGGGGACCTGGTATATCGGTCTGGTGACAAAACTATGAAAAAGTTACTATCCATTGCCGGACTATCTGTGCTTCTGCTTGCACTTTCCTGCGAGTCTTTACTGATCCCCGGGGATCCCGCAAGCGATCCGGTCGCCAACTTTGAGTTTCTCTGGCGGGAAGTGGACCAAAAGTATGCGTATTTCGATTATAAGTCAGTCGATTGGGATTCCGTTTACAGCGAATACCGTCCTCAGGTTCGTGCAGATATGAGTGAACAGGAGCTCTTCGACTTGCTGGCGGCCATGCTGAACCTGCTCCGGGACGGACATGTGAACCTGACCTCTGCTTTTGACCGCAGCCGCAACTGGAGCTGGTACCTGGATTATCCGCCGAATTTTAACAGCAATGTTGTTTACAGGAATTATCTGGCTGATGGCTACCGCATCAGCGGACCCCTGCATCATCAGATCATTGATTCCGTTCTCTATGTATATTATGCTTCTTTTGCGAGTGAGATCAGTCAGGCCAATCTGGACGCGCTGATGGATGCGGCTCAGGGTCTGAAAGGAGTGATCATCGATATTCGCGGCAATGGCGGGGGCTCCGGCGCCAATGCCTATGCCCTTGCTTCCTGTTTTACGGCGGATACGCTGCTATACGGGTGGCAGAGGATAAAAAGCGGACCGGGGGACGATGATTTTTCACCCTGGTCGGCACTGCGCATTTATCCGCGCTCCGGAAAGCGGTTTGACGGGCAGCTGGTTTTGCTCTGTAACCGGAATTCTTACAGCGCTGCCAATCTTTTTGCCCAGATGATCACAGCGCTGCCGCATGCAAGGCTCGTCGGCGATCAAAGTGGTGGGGGAGGAGGCATCCCGGCTTTTGGTGAATTGCCGAACGGCTGGATGTACCGTTTTTCCGCTACACAAACCCTGACTCCGCAAGGCGAACATACCGAAGGCGGGATACCCGTAGATATCCGGGTGGATATGGATCCCCTGGACGAAGCTGCCGGAATTGACAGCATCATCGAATCGGCGCTGGAACTGTTCCGGAATTCCTGATGGAAAAATTTTTAACTGTCGATATGGTGTTTTCCCGGCCTTGCCGGGCTGCTGCCGGGTTTAGATCGATAATATGTCAAGCAGCTCCAGCAATTGCCGGTTGAGCTGTTTTTTTTCCTTTACCGATTTCAGCAGCGGGGTCAGGGCAATCTGGCCGTTGATAAGTCCGACCATGACATTCTTTTCTCCCCGCAGAAGGGCTTCCACCGCAGAAACGCCCATACGGCTGGCACTGACACGGTCAAAAGCCGAGGGTGAGCCGCCGCGCTGAATGTGGCCAAGAATAGTGACCCGGACGTCGTATTCGGGATATTCCTTCTGTACTTTTTCCGCGAGCCGCAGAGCGCCACCCACTTCGTCGCCCTCCGCAACAAGAACGATACTGCTGGTTTTTGCTTTTTTATAACTGCTTTCAAGAAAATTCCGCAGTTTTTCCTCATCGTTCTGCAGTTCCGGGATCATGACGGCTTCCGCACCGGAGGCAATACCGCCGCGCAGGGTCAGGAATCCGGCATCGCGTCCCATAACTTCGATAAAAAACAGGCGGTTATGTGCGGATGCGGTATCACGGATCTTATCAACCGCTTCCACGATTGTATTCAATGCGGTATCGTAACCAATGGTATATTCCGTCCCGGAAATATCGTTATCGATCGTAGCGGGAATACCGATGACCGGCATCCCGTACTCCTGTGACAGTTCCTGCGCACCGCGAAAGGTGCCGTCCCCGCCGATCGCCACCAATCCCTCAATCCCGTGTTTTTTTAGATTCTCCCAGGCCTTGTGCCGTCCTTCTTTCTGCCTGAACTCGGGACAGCGGGCGGATTTTAAAAGGGTTCCGCCGGTCTGTATAACATTGCTGACCGACGGAGAGAACATCTCTTCGATCTGATCTTCGATCAGGCCCTTGTAGCCGCAGCGGATCCCAAAGATCCGGCACTGGTGATAAATTGCCGCCCGCACCACTGCGCGGATAGCCGCATTCATTCCGGGCGCGTCCCCGCCGGAGGTTAAAACTCCGATATTTCCGATTTTTTGCATCTTTTTGCCTTTCTTCTTGTGATCAATGCAAATCTAAAGATTCCCGTGATCCGTGCCAAACATTATTATGACCTAAAAACAAGAAAGCCCCGGATATGCATCCGGAGCTTCTTGATATTGCCATGTGACAGATTCGGGTATTGAATTTTTCAAGCCATTTCAGCATGCAATTATTTGGTATATTCTTCCATAGCGTCATAGACTTTCTGTCCATATACGATTACCGGACCCCCGCCCATCAGGATCGCGACTCCGATAGTCTCAATGACCTCTTCCTTTGAGGCTCCGGCATCCAGGGCATCTTTCACGTGACAGGCAATACAGCCGTCACAGTGAGAAGCAATGGAGATTCCGATCGCGATCAGCTCTTTTTCCTTTGGCAGCGAGTTTTTCTGCGGAAAGGGCTCCGTGGTGCAGGCTCATGAATCCTTTCGCCACTTCAGGACTTTTATTGGATAGGGTTTCGATAAAGCCGTAGACTTCTTTGGCCTTGTTTGCATAATGTGACATTGTATTCTTCTTTTTGCGGGTTTTGATCTCTGCAGGATACTGCAGAAGATCCTGATTGTTACATAGAGATAAATTATTTCCGGATGTTCCGCGATCCTGCGGTTTTGCACATAAAAAATATTTTTTTCCCGAAAGATTCTCTTTATATTGAAAAAGGATAAGACACGGGGGCGAAAAGGAGGCATTGACCGCCAATGCCCCTTAACAGGAGGGAGTCTGGATCATCGGATAAAGACTAAACGGAAGAGCGGGAATTAAAAAATCCCGCCTCATGAAGCGTTATCTTTATAAGGATATCAGTCTTCCGCTATTGGCTGAGAAACGGGAACAGACACAGTGCCATGCCGCAAGCCGGCAAAGGAGGGAAATTGAAGCGTTACATTGTCATTTTAAATCCGATTGCCGGTAAAGGGCATGCAATCCGTCGTAAACCGGAAATTGAAGCGTTTTTTACCGCGAATAAAATGGAATTCGAGATCGTACTCACCGAACGGCCGGGACATGCCATCGTGCTGGCCGAACACTACGGAGCGCTTCCGGAGACCATCGTGATCGCCGCGGGAGGGGACGGCACCTGCAACGAGATCGTCAACGGTCTTATGAAAGCCGCGCTTAAGAACAGTACAGAAAAACCCGTTTTCGGGGTTTTGGCCATTGGTCGCGGGAATGACTTTGCGTATGGAGCAAAAGTTTCAACGATATTGAGCGAAGATCTGTTGCGTATCCGTGAGGGCAAGATAGCGCTCATGGATGTGGGAGAGGTCAGGGGCGGCGATTATCCGGACGGCAGGTATTTCGGGAACGGTGTGGGAATCGGCTTTGATGCCATTGTCGGTTTTGAAGCGGCACATATGAACCACGTTCACGGCGGGATGGCTTACACACTGGGAGCTTTGAAGACCCTGATCAAATACCCGGCCGCTCCGGAACTAGAGATCCGATACGATGAGAAAGAACTTGTTCTGATGCCGGCACTGGTCTCCATCATGAACGGAAGGCGCATGGGCGGATCTTTTTTTATGGCACCGCAGGGTATGATGGATGATGGGCTTTTTGATCTCTGCATGACCCGGCAGGGGCCCCGGCGGCAGCTTTTGGGAGCCATGCTGGCTTATACTAAAGGAAAACAATCCGAACGCAGCGATACTATCACCGACCGGGCAGCACATGTACGGATCCGGGCCCGCTCGGGTTCGATGGCGGTTCATGCCGATGGCGAAACGATTTGCGAAGCCGGTAAAGATCTGGAGATAATCAATCACCGGCATGCCTTGTACATAATCGAGTAAGCCTAAACAGCGAACGCAGCAATACCGAAACAAAAAGAGACACGAACAGGCGTCTCTTTTTGGGGAGTTATTTTATTACGGAAGTGCCGGGAAGGGGGATCAAAAATAATAGGCCAGCGATAAGCTCGTGTTTTTCGGTTTCTCTTTTTCGGCATCGTAAAAAACATAGTAGGTTTCAAATGCTGCAGTGATGCTGAGCCCCTGTTTGAGGAAGAAACTGGCGCCCCAGCTGAAAGAAGAACGGAAACGGTCCGTTAGCTGGTTTGGAACAAGGTTTCCCAGGCGGAAAGCGTTGAGTCCCTGATATACGTCGGGGAGATACTGATAGCCAAAATAGAAATGCAGCGGGAGCAGGGGTACATGCAGCGCCATCCCGAAATGGTGTGCCTGGGTAATGCCGAAATTATTCTGGATGTCATGATTTAACGCATCCACGGCCACCTGGGTCAGATCGCGGCTGCGAACCGTAAGATTCTGCCAGTTGGCGTAATCAAAGCTGTAATAAAGATCAAGCAGCTTCAGGGTCAGTGCCAGGCCGGCGCGGAATACCGCCGGTGATTTTGCCGTATAGTCCACGCTGGAAGATCCCGCAACATCGTAGAGCCGCAGACTGTAGGAAACTCCAAGGTTTGTAGGAAGATCCAGAGAAACCCCGGCCATTAAAACAGGCAGGAAATGATAGTTCATGCCGATGCGCGCACCAATGCCGAAATACTTATTGTTTTCTATAAATCCGGCAGTTTCGGAAGGTGACGCGTTTTTAAAGTTTATATCATTGTTGCGCCGGCCGCTCAGCAGTGAAACCTCCGCGCCGACAAAAATATCTTTCTGGATCTCGATTGCCGAAGCAAAACGCCAGTTGTACAATCCGCCGGTACTGCGCTGAATGATATCGTCGTTCTGATAATACAAATGATAGTCTTTCTCACGGGTAATGCCGCCTGCAAAGCTCAGACTTCCGCGGTATACCGGAACGGAAACAATATAGGATGCACCGGAAAAACTGTTCTGATTGACATTGTTGTACCGGTTGAAGAGCCCGTTGACCTGAATAATACTGTATTTACTCATCGCCAGGTTGGCCGGGTTGACCGTAAGTTCAGGCGTCATGCGACCGGAGGCTACGGTTGCGGAGCCCAGGGCAACCCCAAGCGGATTGCCGGTATTGATTGCCGAATTCCGGACCGGGTAGGAATAGGGGTAGCTGCCATTGTAATGCAGATTATCAAAATCATAGGAATAAAAGGGTGCAACGATATCGACCAAGTCCTGCGCCGAAGCAAGGCTGAAGATCAGTACCAGTAAAATAAAGCATTTTCTTTTCATGGTTTTGCCGTTCTATTTTTTTTCATTGCTCGTTGACGATTCACTGCTTGACTTTTTGCCGGATGAAGAGGTAGTGGATGCCGGTTTCTGAATTGCGGGCTGGGATTGCCGGGAGGATTTCGGCGTTGATACCGTTGTGGAAGAAGATTTGCTGTTTTGTCCGTTGCTGCCGGAAGGTTTGTAAATGGAATTATCATTGCTCTTTGTAGCTTCGCTGCCGGTATTGCCGGAGCTTTTCCCCACGGACTCGATCCTTGGTGAAGATGAGGACGGAGTGCTGCTGCCGATTCCGGAATTAACGTCAACATCGCTGCGTTTGCCGGGGCGGGAGATAATGTTGTTATCGGTCCCTACCGAGATAAAAGGCGCTATATCGGTAGCCGGTGCACTCATCAGCGGTTCATAACCGGGTTTCTGAATGCGGTCACGGTCACGGCTTCCTCCGTTTCCGCCGGATCCGCCGCCATAATGGTAATAGGGATGATGGTAGTAATACCAGTAATGACTGCGTGGATTGTAGTAGTAATAGCGACCGTACCAGTAATACGGCTCCCAATGATAATATCCGTAATCATAATAAAAGGGATCCCAGTAATAACTGCCCCACAGCAAACTGTAGCGCTGATAACGCGGGATCTGATAGTATTCGTTACTCTCGTAATAATTGTTGATGATGATCTGCCGCGCGGAGTCAGGGACCTCCTCAATACCTTCCACCTGCTGTGCAACATTCGGATAAAAGGTCGTATAACACCCCGTGAGGAGCGCAAGGATCAACAGGATTAAAACGATATTTTTCATTTTGGCACCTCATCATTTATTTTGTCAAACGAATTTAACGCTAAATAGTTTCTAAAACCAAGACACAAAATCAAAAAAAAGGTTAATTGGAATATCTTTTCATAATTAAAAATACCCCTAAAAAAACAAAGCCCTGGAAACGTTCGGGGGCTTTATTTTTTAGTTTAAAAGGAATAATTAATAGCTTCCTTCAAGTTCACGGCCGCGATTATAATATTCCAGTCCTTCTTCGACACGCCCCTGTTGAGTCAGCGTAACGCCAAGGCGTTTCATGTAATCGGGATTTTCCGGTTCGATATCCAGCAGCTGACGGAAATACATTTCTGCACTGATATAATCTTTCAGATCAAAATACACCTGCCCGACCATGGCAATGGCCTGGGTGTCTTCCGGGTCCAGTGCGACTACGGTCTCAAATTGGTCTTTTGCGGCATCAATGTCGTTGAGACGAAGATAGGTAAGTCCCAGGTTGAAATACAGGTCCTTGTTGGTCGGATCGACCGCAATGAGGCGCATATAGATCTCTGCGCTTTTATCGAACATATCATGCTCATACAGGAACTGCGCATAACGCAGGCCGATCTCCATACTTTCGGGATTGGCTTCGAGTGCCTGGTCAAACATCACGATCGCTTCGTCGACGCGGTCGTCCTTGGCCAGGATCCGTGCTTTTTCGCCCTTGAGTTCCGCACTTTTGGGCGCGCGTAGGATCGCTTTGTCAAGATATGCGATGGCAGTGGCATTGTCTTTTTTCAGTTCACTGTGAATGCGGGCGATCTGAACCGCGGCTTTCGGGTCGCCGGGACGCAGTTGCGCGGCAAGATCAAAATTTTCAAGCGCTTTTTTCATATCTTCATCAACATTCGAGGATTCGTTCCGGATCACACTGTTGTAATGACCGACTGCCGTGTTGAAGGTCGCCCCGTAAAGCTGTTCCCGGAAAAGTTTGATCTGATCGGGCATATAGTTCGGATCGCGCTCAAGCGTTAGATCCAGGTATTTCTTTGCCTTGGCGTAATCCATAAGCCCGCTGTTCTTGTTGGAATAAATCTCAACGGCCAGAAGGTAGGGGATTTCGGGATTTTCGGGTTCAATATCCATCGCCGTTAAAAAATTGTATTCCGCTTTGGGGTAATCCCGCTGCTGTACATAGACCTTTGCGGAGGTCAGTTCCTGAGACTGGCATCCGAAAAAGGCAACAAGGGCAAGAAGGAGCAGGGAAAGGGCAAAATAACGTTTAAACTTCATTGTAATCTCCTCAACAAAAATTTTCTCTGCGAATATAGCATAAAAAGCATTTTAAAAAAAGCTAAAAGAACAAATCCCGTTCCCCGTTCCGGATGCGGATCAGGCGTGCACGGGTCTCTTTTTCGACAAGAGGGTCCTGCATTTTGTTCAAATTTGCCTCGATGACCTTCCAGCCCTTTTGGACTGTTGATTCCGGAGCATAATCCATCAGATATTCCGATAGTGTCAGAATGGCATTGGGAGTACAGTATCGTTTAATAAAACCGGGGACCGAGAATTCCATAAAATGTTCTCCGGTACGTCCCACCCGGTAACAACCGGTGCAGAAAGAGGGCAGATAGCCTTTGTCCAGAAGTTCGTCAATGATCTCGTTCAGGGAACGGGAATCGTTGATCTCGAACTGCTCCCGGTTCAGGTTTTGCATTTCGTTCTTGCTTTCGGAATAGGATCCGAGTTCCAGTTTGGTACCCCCGTCGATCTGCGAAACACCGAAAGACATCGCGGCTTCGCGGATCTTTACGGGTTCACGTGCCGTCAGGATCATGCCCGTATAGGGAACTGCCAGGCGCAGAATGGCGATAAGCCGTATAAAATCCTTATCGTTCACATAATGGTCCGGATTGACCTCGATCCCGGCCGCGGATTTGATGCGGGGAAAGGAAATGGTATGCGGACCGATATTGTAAACGGCTTCAAAATGGTTGGTATGACGGACCAGAGCCAGCACTTCATAACGCCAGTCATAGAGCCCGAACAGCACACCGATCCCCAGGTCGTCGATACCGCCTTCCATGGCACGGTCCAGTCCGGTAAGCCGCCAGTTAAAATCGTGTTTTGGACCGCTGGGATGGTAATAGGCATAACTTTCGGGATGGTAAGTCTCCTGAAAGATCTGATAGGTGCCGATACCGGCGGCTTTGACGGTTCGGAATCCTTCGATATCCAGGGGAGCGGCATTGATATTGACCCGACGGATCTCACCGCGGCCTTTCCTGACCGCATAGACCGTCCGTACCGTATGCGCGATAAAACTTGCGTCGTAATCGGGATGCTCGCCGTAAACCAGGATCAGGCGTTTTTGGCCGTTATCTTCAAGCGCTTCAACTTCACGGACAATCTGCGCATCGCTGAGTGTTGTCCGCTGCTGATCCCTATTGGAAGTGCGGAACCCGCAGTAGCGGCAGTTATTGATGCATTTATTGCCGATATAAAGAGGAGCAAACAGTACAATACGATTGCCGTAAACACGTTCTTTCAGTTCCCGGGCACCCGCTTTGATCTCTTCGATCAGGTCTTCATCGTCCGTATTCAGCAGATCCGCGACTTCCGGCAGAGAAAGCCGGTTTTTGGCAAGCGATTTTTGAATAATTTCCCGTACACGTTCCTTTTCCGGCTTCGGCCGCTGAAGAAAAGCATGCAATTCCCCGGGGTCGATGAAAGGCTTCATGGCCTCATCGGGTATGCGGTATTTCTGGGGTACGAACTTCATTTTTCTCCATTTTTCAGCGAACGCGAAATGTACACATAAAAGCAGTATAATTCCAATGATTTAATAAAAAGAAAAAAGGTCATGTTCCGATCTCTGCAAAGCTGCAGGAAAGCCGGATCCATGACCGTGAATATGGATAAATACCGCGAAGTCCCGGTGGAATAAATATCCTGCGGCAACGGAAAAGTTCTTGACTAATCTGAATACTCATTGTATAATACACGGCTTTGAAAATGGATTTTAGGAGTCAAAAAAATGAAAAAAGGCATTCATCCGAAATACAACGAGGTTACCGTGACCTGTGCTTGCGGCAATACCTTTAAAACCCGCAGTACCGCCGGCGATCTGAAAGTCGAAATCTGCTCCGCCTGTCATCCCTTTTTTACCGGTAAGCAAAAATTACTGGATACCGCCGGCCGCATTGAGAAATTCAATAAAAAATACGGACTTAAAAAAGACAACTAGCAAATTGAAGCTTCAGCATACAGAATCATCCTGCTCAACCGGGATGATTTTTTGTTTGCCGAAAGAGTTTTCACCATTCCGGGAGTGTTATGAAAAACAATAAATGTGAAACCAGGAACAGCATTCTTGTCGGCGGGCAGGCCGTGATGGAAGGCGTAATGATGCGTACCCCTAAAGCCTATGCTACCGCGGTCCGCAATCCGCAGGGCGAGATCGTTACGGAACGCAAGGCCTTCAGGTCTCTGGCAAAAAAGAAAAAATTCTACGGCTGGCCGGTTGTGCGCGGTTTTGTGTCAATGATCGAATCGCTGAAGATTGGCATGGAAACCCTGAATTTTTCAGCGGATATCGCGTTCCCCGAAGAAGCATCCAAGGAAAAGAAATTCGGATCCAGGGTTGCATCCTGGCTCAGCACCCTCTTTGCTTTCGGCCTTGCCCTGGTCCTGTTCATGATCGCTCCGATGTGGATCACGGAAAAACTGTTCGGCCTGAGGGACAGCGCAGCATTATTCAATATCAGCGCTGGGTTTTTCCGGATCCTGTTCTTTTTGCTGTATCTGGTCATTATTAGTCTGCTAAAAGATGTAAAGCGGCTTTTTGCCTACCATGGCGCGGAGCACAAGACAATCTACGCTTTTGAATCCGGCGAGGAACTGACAACCGAAAACATTAAAAAACATTCCCGTTTCCATCCGCGCTGCGGCACAAGTTTTCTGTTTATCACTATGATCAACATCATTATTATTTACGCTGTTCTGGATGCGCTGGTCATGTATCTATTCCAGACCTCCCTGACCATTCAGCTCCGGCTTTTATACCATCTGCCTTTCATTCCCATTGTGATGGGTGTCGGTTACGAGGTCCTGAAATTCAGCAGCCGGAATCTTGATAAATGGTATATTTCCTGGATGAGCCGGCCGGGACTCTGGCTGCAGCGGATCACGACGCGCGAACCCGAAGACGGAATGATCGAATGCGCGGTAGAAGCGCTGAAGAGCGGATTCGGCGAGGACTGGGAGCAATACCGCGGCGGGACCTTTATTGCGGAAGCGATCGAATAAGGCGGAGCACTGCCATGCTGGAAAAACTTGAGGAAATCAAAAACCGTTACGACAAGGTGATTGCCCGGCTTTCGGATCCGGGTGTGTTTCAGGATGCGGAACAGTATAAAGCGTTGTCGCGCGAGCGAAAACATCTGGAACCCATCATTGCCGAATATCAGAAATACAGCGCCCTGCTGGAACATATCCGTGATGACGAATCGGTTCTGCGCGGTGCTGACGAAGAGTTAAAAGAACTGGTCCGGGACGAATTGGACGGTTTAAAGTTGCAGCGGGACGAAATGGAGGAATCCATTAAGTATCTGCTGATCCCGCCGGATCCCAATGACGATAAGAATACCATTGTGGAGATCCGGGCAGGGACCGGCGGCGATGAGGCTGCATTGTTCGCACATGATCTTTACCGCATGTATGTGCGTTACGCCGAACGCCAGGGATGGAAAGCCGAAGAACTCAGCGCCTCCTTCATCGGTGTCGGCGGCATCAAGGAAATTGCCTTTATGATCAAAGGCGAAGGCGCTTACGGTCAGCTGAAATACGAATCCGGAGTGCACCGGGTCCAGCGCGTACCGGCGACCGAGAACTCCGGACGCATTCATACTTCCGCGGCAACCGTGGCCGTCCTCCCGGAAGCAGAAAAGGTGGATGTTGAGATCAGCGAATCGGATCTGCGCATCGACACCTACCGCGCCAGCGGAGCCGGGGGGCAGCATGTCAACAAGACCGATTCGGCCATCCGTATTACGCATATCCCCAGCGGGCTGGTCGTATCCTGCCAGGATGAACGTTCCCAGCACAAGAACAAGGAAAAGGCGCTGCGTATTCTGTACAGCCGTTTGCTGCAGCAGAAGATCGACGAACAGGAAGCTGCCGTTGCCGCACAGCGCAAATCGCAAGTGTCCACCGGGGACCGTTCCGCCAAGATCCGTACCTATAACTTTCCGCAAACGCGGGTAACCGATCACCGTATCAATTATACCAGTCACCAGCTGAACGCCATTCTGGACGGCGATCTCTATGACCTGATAGAAGCATTGAAGCTGGCGGACAATATCGAGAAGCTCAAGAATCTTTAAAAAATGAAAAGCGAAAGAACATGGATGCTGATGGAGATCCTGAAATGGTCGGTCGATTATCTGACAGACAAAGGGATCAAAGATGCCCAGAGCAGCGTGGAATGGTTGCTTTGCGAAATTTTATCCTGCAGCCGGATGGACCTTTATCTGAAATATAACCGTCCCATGAGTGATGCCGAACTTGCACGCTACCGGCCCCTTTTGCTGAAGTGTGCCGCACATCAGCCGGTACAGCAGCTTGTGGGTACCTGCGAATTTTACGGACTTAAGCTGGCCGTAAACGACAAGGTGCTGATCCCGCGCCCCGAGACCGAACGCCTGGTGGAGCGCTGCATCAAAGAAGCGCTTATACTGACGGAAAAAAAGATGCAAATGCAAAATGCAAAACCTTTAAGGGAATCGGAAAAAGACGCAGACGGGGATCCCGGGCCGGAGCCTTTTGTCTTTAAGCCGGTTTTGCAGATCCTGGATATCGGCGCAGGTTCCGGCTGCATCAGTATCGCGCTGGCAAAGCATATTCCGAATGCAGAGCTGTTTGCGCTGGAAAAATCGCAGGAAGCGATCGGGATTCTGCAGCGCAATATTCGCTTCCACGATCTTGAGAAACGCGTGCATATCCTGCAGGAAGATGTAATGCACTACCTGCCCGAACAGCGTTTTGACATTATTGTCAGCAATCCGCCCTATATTGCTGCGGAGGAAATACCAAAACTGGAGAAGCAGGTTTCTTATTTCGAACCTTTTATGGCCTTATCGGATGCGGGTGACGGCCTTGCCTTCTATCGCTTTTTTGCCGGATCCTTTCCCGAATGGCTGCTTCCGGAAGGCTTTGCGCTTCTGGAATTCGGCGGTCCCGCGCAACGTAATGCATTAAAAAAGATATTCGCAGCTTTTGATATTGAAATTATCAGGGATTATCAGCAGGATGACCGGGTCCTTCTGCTAAAAACGAAAAACGGGGACCATTAAATGCTAAACGATCTGAAAAACCCTTTTGATCATGATCACTGGATGAACGAGGCTTTTCGTGAAGCGGAAAAGGCCTATCGCAAAGACGAGGTTCCGGTAGGTGCGGTGATTGTAAAGGATAAGCGTATTATAGCCCGCGGACACAACAGCGTTGAACAGCTCAAGGATCCTACTGCACACGCGGAAATGATCGCCATTACCGCGGCCTGCGATACTTTGGAGGAAAAACGGCTGGAAGGCTGCATTATTTACGTAACGCTGGAACCCTGTCCCATGTGTGCCGGAGCTATGCTGCAGGCCCGTCTGGACACCTGTGTCTACGGAACGGCCGATCCGAAGGCCGGTGCCTGCGATTCGCTTTACCATCTTTGTGAAGACCCGCGACTGAATCACCGCATCCGGGTCATTTCCGGGGTCCGGGAAGCGGCCTGCCGAGAGCTGCTGCAATCCTATTTCCGGAAAAAGCGCGAAGATCAGGTAATCAAACCCTAATAAGTATTCTTTCTTTCTGGATTGAAGCTATGGCGTTCCGTACATGCAGAGACGGGAAAACGAAGAATTTATTACTCATTCCGCGGTGAAGGTTGTATCTTTTCGCTGAACCATAAAAACGGTGAGGCGATCATGCGAAAAGCGCGGATATTCATGGGGGTACTGTCTATGTTCATACTCAGCGGATGCAACGGATTCTATGACGTGATCATTAAAAACGGCACTGTCATTGACGGCAGCGGCACTGCGGGAAAACGTGCGGATATCGGTATTCGCGCTGACAAGATCGTCGCCATCGGCGATCTTTCCGGGAAAAACGCCAATACCCTCATTGATGCCACGGAGCGGATTGTTGCTCCGGGTTTTATTGACGTTCACAGCCATACCGACACGAAATTGCTGATCAATCCCCTGGCAGAATCCAAGATCCGCCAAGGCATTACAACCGAAGTCGTGGGTAACTGCGGTTACGGTCCCTATCCCCATCAAAACGAAACTCCGGAAAACGGGACTTCCCGGTATGTTTTTACGGATTTCCGGACCTATTGCGATGCACTGGAGAAAAACGGGATCGCCATCAATCAGGTGCCGCTGGTCGGGCACGGGAATTTGCGCCGGGTTGTGATGGGCAACGTGGATGCACGACCCAGTACGGAACAGATGAACGCGATGAAAGCCCTTCTGGAGACGCAACTGAAACAAGGTGCCTGGGGGATGAGTACCGGTCTTGAATATACCCCGGGTTCCTTTGCAACGACCGAAGAGCTGATCGAATTCGCAAAAATATTAAAGAAACATGACGCGATCTATGCCACGCACATGCGCAACGAAGATAAATATCTGATCGAGGCCGTAGATGAGGCGATCCGTATCGGACGTGAGAGCGGAGCAAAAGTACAAATCTCACATTTCAAAGCCTGCAATCAGCCCTACTGGCCGCTTATCGAGGTGGCGATGGACCATATCCGCGAGGCAAGGAAAGCCGGTCTGCGCATCACGGCGGACCGTTACCCTTACAACGCCTACAGTACGTCGCTGAATGTGTTTTTGCCGACCTGGGCACGAACCGGCAGTGACGCTGATATGATCGCGCGCCTGAAAGATCCGGCGCAGGATGCTGCGCTTCGCGAATATGCGGAACGTAAATTCGTGAATATCGGCGGGCACGATAAATTCCTCATTTCCGATTGTGACAATGCCCGTTGGATCGGCAATACCGTGGAAGACGGAATGAAGGAATGCGGCATGAGCGGCTACGATTTTGTAAAAAAGGTGCTGCTCGAAGATATCTATACCGATATGATCGGGTTTGCCATGGATGAGGGCAATCTGAAGAAAGTCCTGAAAGAAGATTATGTAATGGTCTGTTCGGACGCTTCGGCCTATGCGCCCTACGGCGTACTGGGCGAAGGCAAACAGCACCCCCGGGCTTACGGCTCCAATGTCCGGGTGCTGGGCAAATATGTCCGGGAAGAGTCCGTGCTGGAACTGCCGGAGGCCATTCACAAGATGAGCGGTCTTTGCGCCGAAACCTTCGGAATTCCTCAACGCGGTTTTATACGGAAAGGCTACTATGCCGATGTCGTGGTCTTCGATCCCGAAACGGTCATTGACAAAGCCACCTATACCGATCCCCACCGGTATCCCGAAGGCATCGATTACGTTTTTGTCAACGGAAAGCTTGCCGTGGAAAAAGGCGAACATACCAGCTTCCTGAACGGGAGAATGTTGAAAAAACGCTAGAGGCATCTGCCGTACGAATTAAAAAAACAATATTATTGTTGTATATAAACCAACATAATTCAAAATTCTTCATTATTATTCATGGAACACTTCATCAGAAAACATGCAAATGCTAAAAACATCATCCTCCTGCTGATTCTGCTTCTGCTTTTCCAGCAAGTGCTGTTCAAACATCTGTTGCCACAGGGCGAGCATGCGCTAATGCTGGATACGCAATTTTTTTATAGCGCAGAAGATGCTTACGACATTATCGGAAATTACAGCGAAGCGATGCGGCATGCCTTTATGATCGGAGAGCTGACGCTGGACCTGGTCTTTCCCTGGATCTATACACTGCTGTTCGCTTTTCTGTTTGCCGTTCTTTTTAAAGGAGCGAAGATCGTTTTATTCCCCTTTCTGATGCTGATCTTCGATTATCTTGAGAATGCCGCTATCCTGTTCCTTCTGATTCGTTATCCGCAAAAATATTCCGGAATGGCTGCGATGGCGGCGGTGTTTTCGGCGATAAAATGGATCCTGCTTCCGATGATCCTCCTGCTTCTGCTGGCGGGCATTATCCGGAAAATATTACGGTATTCTCTGCAACGGCGATCCAAACATTAACAGATACTGCGTTGTGAATTTTTATTGTTGTATGGTAATTTTTTTAATAGTTTTCTTCAGTTGGGAGCCTGTGTTATTAAAGCCTGTTTTTCAAAAAAGGGATTACAATGAAGAAATTGCTGATCGCGTATTATACGGAGACCAACACGACAAAAGAGATCGCGGAAAGGATCGCCGGGCTTGCGGCTGAAAAAGCATGGGATTGCGATATCAGGACACTGTCAGAGCTCGCTTCCGTGAAGGGCTACGATGCGGTGCTGATCGGCGCACCCGTCCATGGAATGCACTGGGTGCCGCAGGCAAATGTTTTCGTGGAAAAATACCGGGAAGATCTGAAAAACATTCCGACAGCCTACTATCTTGTGGCTTATCTTTTGAACTGCAGCCGCCCATTTTTTCAGAAACTCATCCGAAAAAGCCTGGATAAGGCAAGCGATTGGGTGGCTCCGGTAAAAAGCGGTTTATTTGACGGACGCGTTAAGCGCGAATTTCCGGCATTCGCCCGCTGGCTTTTTGGAGTCAAAAAGGGAACAGCGGTCGATTTGCGTGACTGGGAACAAATCGAATCCTGGGGCAAGGCTTTCGTCGGGGACCTGGACCGATAAGACTGTTGGTCGAAAACATAGCCTAAAAGGGTAAAGATGGAAATACTGTTTTGGATATCCGCGTTGTTGGCAGAAGTTGTAGGCACCATGGCCGGTTTTGGTTCTTCGACGATCTTTCTGCCCGTGACACTCTTTTTTTACGACTTTCGCACCGCACTGGTCCTGGTGGCCATTTTTCACATGTCCGGCAACATCGGACGTATCGCTTTTTTCCGGCACGGCTTTGATAAGAAAATGCTGCTGCGTTTCGGGCTGCCCAGTGTTGTTCTTACCCTGGCCGGCGCCCTGCTGGTGCAGTACATTTCCCAGCCTTTGTTAAAGTTCATTTTGGGGATATTCCTGATCATTTACGTGATCCTCTTCCTTTGGAAGCCGCAGCTTAAAGCAAAACCCGGTATAAGGAACAGTCTGATCGGCGGCGGACTTTCGGGTTTTTTTGCCGGACTGATCGGAACCGGGGGCGCTTTACGGGGCGCCTTTCTCAGTTCCTTCAATCTGGAAAAATCCGTCTATATCTCCACGGCTGCCGCAATCTCCCTGGCTGTGGATATCACACGGATCCCCGTCTATTTTAGCAGCGGTTTTCTTCCCCGGGAAATGCTCATTTATATTCCCTTCCTCTTTCTTGTCGCCATCGCCGGATCTTTTATCGGTAAAAAGATCGTCAACAAGATTCCGCAGAAGATCTTCAGAAAGATCGTACTGATCTGTATTGGCCTGGTGAGCATCAAGTTTATTTATGACGGTATTGCGTTCTGGCTAAGCCAACATCGTTAAGTATTGCTGCAATGGGAACGGCGGTTTTGGTCAATCGGGCTGTAATGCCGAAAACAGCTTATTTACCGGTACTTTCGGAAGCGTTTCCGACTTTGCCGCACAGGCGTCTTCGCAGGGAGCGGGACACTGCAAACAGGGCACTTCCCCGTTCCGGCCTTTTGTTAGCTCCCGGAAAGCACCGGGAGTATTTCCCATTTCGATCCTTCGGGCAATTCCGCGGATATCTATACCGTAGGGACAGGCAGTTCTGCAGGGACTGTTTTCGCACCACTGGCAAAGGGCGGCATTCTTGTGCAGTATCCCGGCATTGTCATTTTTTAGGGCATTCGGTCGTATTCCTTCACTTTTTTCGCGCTTTGTCAGTTCTGATGCAGGGATTTGGATTACAAAGTCCCACATACCCGGCCGCCATTGGTATTCTTCCATGCCCCGTCGGCGCAATACCATATTGGCAGCGGATATCCCCGAAATGGTGACGGCCGGACTGCCGGTTCCCATGACCGTAGATTCCCCGCAAAGAAAGAGATTTTCCCATTCGGTGGATGCGTGCGAGCGATTCAGCAGTTCCTGTCCCATTGATTGTTTGGGTCCCGCGACACAACCCTTCGGTTTCATGGTATAGCGTTCAATCGTGGTGGGGCTGGCCAGCGTATGATAGCGCAGTCCTCGTCTGAATCCGGGAAAATGTGCTTCCAGTGTATCCAGAACACGTTCGGTTTCCGCTTTTTTTGCACGTTGATATTCCGCGGAACGGTATCCGGGATCGGAAGGTCTTGGCCACTCGCGCAGTGAAGGCCCGATAGCCATGACCGTATGCATGCCTTCCGGACAAATTGAAGGATCGGCGAGTGAAAAAATGTAGCAGGTAATCTCTTTTTCATCGATCGCTTCCGGATTGTCGGCAAACATCTCAATGGGCAGGGTGCTTTCCGGAATGACGGCGGCATCGACCAGGCAATACAGAACCACACTGGGGTAGGTTGCCAGGAGATTTTTTACCCATTCGCGTTTTTCCGCACTGCTTTCCTTTTCCGGGACCAATTTTCCGTACAGATCCCAAACGTTTCCGGCATAAACAACATTGTCGGCCTTGAATATTTGCAATCCTTCGGGTGTTTGCGCACGCACGCCGCTTACTTTTCCGTCCTCAAAAAGGATTTGCTCCACCCGTGTTTCATACAGCACCTCTCCGCCAAAACGTTCGAAGGCTTTCTCCAGCTTACCGGGCAGTTGCTGGGAAGATCCCGGAGGATAGTAGCTGCCACCGTAGTGATTGTCCATGAACATGGTCACGGCCAGGATAGCCGGTGTCTCGTCCACCAGCGTATAACAATAGGTCGATGTGAGTTTATTAAAAAAGCGGATCACCTTTTCGGAATGAATAAAGCGGCGCATCAGATCTCCGGCGCTTTTCTTCAGAAGTCCCAGCAGCCGCAGCTGTTTCAGGGGGTGCCGCAGCAGCATCTGCAGTCCGGTTTTGGTTGCGATTTCCGACGGTGCCACACATACGGGATTTGCGGCGATCACGCCGTGATACAGTTTACCGATATATTCATAAAACGCCCGGATTTCGGCAATCTCCACCTCGTTAAAGATCTGTTCCAGTGCCTCGAAGAAACGCGGCAATTCGGGATAAAAGGAAATGGGAATCCCATCATAATTCAAGCGATAGAGAATATCATGCTTCATTATTTCGATGGGTTCTTCGAGTTCGTTCATGACAAAACGGTGCGGATTGAAGCCCCGGTCCCCGAAACCGAAAAACATAGCGGTACCCTGGTCAAAGGTCACGCCTTCCCGGCGGAAAGCCCCGCAGGACCCGCCGGGCTGATAATGCTGTTCCAGCAGCAATACGGACAAGGCTTTTT
>JAQULT010000013.1 GCA_028718545.1 Fidelibacterota bacterium
ATCCGCAGTCCGGACGGATCCGCTGACATCTACCTGCTGATTGCAGGTCTCTGTGTCGGCGCAAGACAGGGCTTGTGCACGTCCGGCTCCGAGGCCATTGCCGATGCGGCTTTTGTGGATGTAAATATTTTTCGCAAAGATCAGCAGGCCCTTCTGCAGAAATTACCGCAACTGCCGGCGTCCTGCGGGGCCGCAGCCGACATGCTGTTGGAGAAGGCCTCTATTTTAACGGCCGGGGATGTTTTTACGGATGCTCTCCTTCGCGGGACTGTAGAAAAATTGAAGGCCTACGCTGACGATCATCTGCGCGAGGAGCTGGCGGCCGATCCCGAAAAAGTCCGTGAACTGGTTCGCCGCTATTTGCACTGCGGCTGATTTTTCAAATCTCTATAATATGGATTTTGCTTTGTGCGGAATCAATGCCGTGCCGGCGCAGATCGTTCAGATCGGTCGTACTGATCAGAGCCTGCCGCTTTTCCATGATCCGCTCCACAGTGCGCCGGCTGTTTGCTAAATCCAGTTCGGCAAAAAGATCGTCAAACAAATACAGCGGCTCTTCACCGCTGCGCTGTTTCAGGATCTCGCCCTCCGCCAGCTTCAGCATGGTAAGCCAGATCTTGTGTTCTCCCTGTGACGCAAAATTGATCAGAGGAATATCCCTGCGGAAGAACGTATACTTGTCATAATTCGGACCGAAAAGGGATCGCCGCAACGCTACTTCTTTATCGCTGTTCTTCCGCGCGGTTTCCCGGTGGATACGCGCAAATTCCTTTTCATCCTCTGCGTCCAGAGACGCCGTGTAGCGTATTTCGGCGTGACTTCCGTCATTAAAACTCTCCCGGTACAGCCGGCACAGTTCACGGTTAAATGCAGAGACCGCTTTTTTTCGCATTTGCAGGATGCGGAACATCAGCGGAGACATCTGTTGATCGTAAATCTCAAGTTCTTCGCTGTAGTGATATTTTTTTTTCTCGCTCTGGTTTTTCAGACAGGCGTTCCGGTTTTTCAGCAATTTCCGGAAATGCATCAGATCCCGGAGATAGGGCGGCGAAATCTGTGAAATAAAACGGTCGAAATATAAGCGGCGTTCGCTGCCCGCTCCGGCGCTGATCCGGAAATCTTCCGGGGATTGCAGCACCATGGGAAAAGAGCCGATCACATCCGATACGCGGGGAATAACCACCCCATCGTATATAAAGCGCTTCCCGCGTTCTTTTACATAATTTACGGCCGCCTTGCGGTAGCGCGCATGTTCCCACTCGCTGTCGATCTGAAAATAATCCCTGCCGATCTGCAGTATGTCCTCATCGCGGGAAGCCTTGAACGATTTGCTGAAATTCAACAGGTAGATCGCCTCAAGAATACTGGTTTTTCCGGCTCCGTTTTTTCCAAGAAGCACATTGATTCCCGGAAAAAATCGAATTTCCTTCTTCTCGAATATCCGCACATGTCTGAGTCTGAGTTTCTGTATCATTTACCTGACAATAAGTTCTAATATAACAAGGCTTTCCGGAAAAAAGGACGGATTTTTCTTTTATGTGCGACGAAGTATAACAAAACCTGATGATGGAATCTTTATTATTACTTTTTTCCCATAAAGCGGGTTTCCAGCCCCAACGATAAAATAAAGGGAGAATAGCTGATATTCACAAAATGCGCATAAGACAGGCCGGCCTGCGCGTTGATCCTGAACTTTTCCGGCCCGATCCCCAAAAACAGAGCGGGTTCAAAGAAAAGGTCCGACTCCGCCTGGCCGCTGACAATACCGTCGTAACGCGGAGCGGCCGTATGGACAAACGATTCTCTCGCAGAAACACCCAATGTGATATATTTCCAGCGGAACCCGGCATTTACTTGCAAAAACGCTTTGTAAAAATCACTGGTTCTGAGAACGCCGGTGTTCAGATTCTCGGAATAACTGCTTCCGGCGCCGGCACCGGCATAGCTTTCAACAACAAAAGAGGAACCCAGAGGTTTGAAATAACCCGCGGCCAGATCCCCGTAGCGCTGACCGTTTTTATAATCCGTTTCAAATTCCGTGCTGCTGAACTGCACTATATTCGCATTTGCCATCAGCGCCAAATGCTGTCCGATCGCACATGCGGCATGAAGATCGCCACCCAGCCCCCGTATGCCCAGGGAAAGACGGACCTCGTCTTTTTCCTGAAAAAGAGGTACATTGGCCGTGACAGGGTAGTAAACAACAGAAGAGCAGGAGAATGTTAACAAGACAACAGCAAACAAGAGAAAGCTTTTTCTCATTGTATCTCTCCTTTCCGTAATACGTTTACATCAAGCGAATGGGCATAAGAAGAAAGAGAATATCCTCGTCCGGCAATTGTTCCGTTGGAAAGAACAATCCGGCCATGATCGCATTTTTCAGGCGGATCTCAACCGTCTCTCCGTCGATATGCCGTATCATTTCACGCAGATAATCCGAGTTATAGCCGATCGTGAAGGCTTCACCTTCATATTTAAGCGCAAGCTGTTCTTTGGCGGTGGAGGAGGTTTCAATGTCTTCGGCTTTAATAATGGCATTGTTTGTGGAAAAATTGAGAGATATCTGGCGGGTGTTCCGGCTGGCAAAAATGCCGACGCGTTTTACGACCGAAAGCAATTCGTCAATATTGACCAGGATCTTTTTATCGTTATCCGCGGGGATCACGCTTTCATAGTCCGGAAAACGTTCCTCAATGATGCGGGAATAGATCGTAGTGTCGTCCAGTTCCAGCATAATATGATTGTTTCCGATGCGCAAGGTAATAAATTCCACATCGCGGATGCTTGCCACGCAAAGATTGAGGAATTTTGGCGGAACGATAATATCCTTGATATTTCCGGCGCCCTGATATTCTTTCAAACGATAGCGGACCAGGCGGTGGCCGTCTGTAGAAACGGCCCGTAATTCGTTTTCGTGAAACTGCAGCAAAACCCCGTTCAGGGCAACCTTCATTTCATCCCGCGAAACGGCAAAGCCGGTTTTGTCTACAATGCGTCTGAATTTTTCCGCCTGCAGCGTTGCCATTTTACTGTTGTCCACAATAGGTTCCGTAGGAAATTCCATTGCAGGATATCCCATAATACGGTACTCGCCGCCGATATCGGTCTTAATGATGATCTGTTCGTCCTCAATCGTAAAATGCAGAATAGTATCCGGGAGTTCGGCGGTAATTTCTTTGATGATTTTGCTCGGGATAGCGATCGATCCCTCTTTTTCCATTTTAACCGGACAATTTGCAGACATTGTGATTTCCAGGTCCGTTGAACGCATTTTCAGAACATCATCTTTCACGGTAAAAAGGATACAACTTAAAATGGGCAGTGTGGAACGCAGGGGGGTTACATTGGAAACCTTTTGCAGTACTTGAAAAAAATCTTGTTTTGAAACCGTAAATTTCATGAATCACCTCAAAGCATTTAATTGACGCCAATTAATTTAATATCTTTTTGATAAAAAAACATAATAAAATTCTTATTCCTGTGCAATTCGTGAACATGTTTCGGATAAATCTTAGAATGAAGGGTTTAGGAATTTCTTTGAATGTGGATAAACAGAAAACGTTTGTGGACAAATCGGCCGGGAACACACAAAAAGAGTGGACATTAGACAGGTTGTCGATTTTATTCCCTTTTTACAGTTTGATTTCCACATAATATTTACCGTAGAGATTCTCCATAAATTCGTTCCAGAAACGGGAACGCTTTTCGCCCAAAGCCATATTTTCCAGGATGGGATAATGTTTTTCAAGACTTATTGTTTCCGAAGGTAAATATTTGTTTAATCTTAAGATATGAAAGCCGTAACTGCTTTGGAAAGGCGTTGAAATTTCTCCCTCCTTCAGGCCGGCAGCCACATCGACAAACTCCGGAATTTGAAGGTCCTGCAAAGAAAATTCGCCCAGACGACCCGAATTGGCCCCAACATCTGGATCATCGCTGTATTTACGGGCAAAACGGGCAAAATCACCGCCGGCAAGAATACTGTCACGGAGAGTGGATAACATGTTGATAACGTATTTACGGTCTTCGTCGCTGGATTCAACGGGAATCAATATATGGCGGGCATGGATCAGTTCGCCGCGTTTTTCAAGCAGTTGGATCAGGTGATATCCAAATTGTGTTTCTACGGGCAGTGAAATTTCATCGGGATTCAGGGCAAAGGCGGCTTTTTCAAACTCCGCGACAAAGGTTCCCTTGGAAACAAAGCCAAGATCTCCGCCTTCATCCGCAGATCCCGGGTCCTGGGAATACTCTTTTGCCGCCTGTTCAAAAGAGATATCTCCGCTCTTGATACGGGCGCGAATTTCCATCAGCATGTTGTAACTGTGTTCTTTGGACACGGGAGAGGGCTTTTCGCGGAGAAGGATGTGGTCAATATTTACCCGTACGGGAAGCTCCGGAATGGAATCGCGGTATTGTTCATAAAAGGTGATTACTTCCGGCCGGGATATTTTGATTTTGGAAAATTTTTCCTGCTGAAGCTGCTGGGAGATCATAGAGCTTTTAATGCGTTCATATAGCATCTCCCGGATCTTTTTGATCGGCGTGTCAAAGTACATTTCCAGCATTTCCTGAGAGCCCGCAAGATTGATGTATTGTTCAAGCTGCTGATTGACGGTAGCTTCGACATTGCGCTCATTGATCTCGATGGAATCCGCAGCCGCCTGAAGTATCAGGATTTTGGAATTGACCATATCACGAAGAGCCAGTTCCTGAAAACGGGCAAACCCTTCGGGATCATTATAAATGTCCGTACCGCTTTGCTGCGCCATTTCAAAGGCATACTGATTGACTTCGGAAAACAAAATGATATCCTCTCCGACAATGGCGGCGATACCGTCCACGATCTGCTGGGCGGGAAGAAAAGCCGCCAGGGACATCAGGCAGCAGATGAAAAAAGACTTAATAGATCTTGACATTAAAACGTTCCTTCAGGACTTTTTGTTGTTCTTGGTAGCGCTGTATCTGCGCCTCGATCTGAAGCTTTTGAATGATCTCTTCACGGACATGTTCCACGCGAAGCGGGGAATTTTTCGGGAAATATTCGATCACCGAAAGCACATAATAATGATTTCGCACTGACAGGGGCTCTATCAGGCCGTTGACTCTTTTATCAAAAAGGGCCTTCTCGAAGACCGGTGCGCAATCGCCGCTGCGGATAAGGAGCAATTCCGGGGGCAGGGCCGGACGCTCCCCGGACTTCAGGGTATTGTAGATCTCTTTTGCCGTTTCGGAATGCGGGCAGGCGTAAAGCTCCACAAAAACAGCGTCGGTTGGAATTCGAAAGGAATCCGCATGCTTTTTATAGTAATCCAGTACCGCATTCTCTCCGATTATTCCGGATGCGCGGAGTTCATTTTCACAATACCCGCGAATTATCAACTGGCGGCGGTAATCCCTGATCTGGCTGCGCATTGCGGGGTCGGGACGTACCGATTTTTTCGCTGCACGAAACCAGACCTCGTCATTGACCCACTGCTCTACAAAAGCATCGCGTTCTTCGGGAAGGGCCCGGGTACCGAGTTTCTCCGTAATCTGTTTTTGGGACAAAAAGCGCAACCCCACGCGCGCGGCAAAGGGATTCCTGAAGGGCAGCCTGCTGCAGCCGGCAAAAAGAAGGACGAGCAAAAAAAGCCCGACGACAGATGTTATTTTACGTAGGATGAATTCACCTCCGCGCGGTAAAACCGGTGCAGCATTGCCCGCTGTTCCTCCCGTTTTTCATCAAGATGCCGGGAGCGATAATCGGTTAAAAGACGATACCGGACCTGCTGCAGGCTTTTATAGCTTTCCGGGATCCGTTTTTCACGCTGAATAATGGAGTAATGCTTTCCGACCTTAAAGGGGCCTGCAATTTCACCATCCAGAATATTGAAGGCGGCGACACCCATCTCTCCGTACTGGGTGCGCTTTACCGGCGGGATCAGCCCTGCGTTGTTTTTGCCGACATTCCGTACGCTGTACTGCGTTGCAAGTTCCGCCATGCTTTCTCCGGCCTTGGCGCGCCGGAGCAATTCTGCAGCAAAAGTGGAATCATTCAACAGGACCTCGCGGACCTGAACGGTCGCTTCATTGAAATACAGTTCCGATTTTACATTCTCGTAAAAGTCACGGAGCATTTCGGGATCGGGATTGATCTTTTCGAAAACGTAATACTTGTCAAAAAGGGATGCCGATTTCTTTGCAAGATAGACGTTATAATAGCTGATATAATCACGCGAGCGGTCAATACCCAGATTCAGAGCGGCCCTGTACAGCATCACGCCGGGACGATGTTGTTCGACAAAGGACCGGAAAGAACGCACATCGCTAAAGCGCGGCGGCATCTGAAGGCTGAGGATCTTAAGGAACTGGTAGATCCAGGCCTTATTGATAGGCTCTTCCCCGATATAGCCGACTGTCAGCGTATCGTCAAAGACATCCAGAATATCAAAGGCGGTAAAGTTTTCGGAATAGAAGACATTTTGCGAAAGCCGCACAAAACGTTCGATAAAATCATTGAGCAGAGAATCGTTATACACGACGGGACCTGCGATCGAAAGGGAATCGAACACTTCCTGTTCCCGGAGCATGAAGCGGGTACGCCATTTATTGAAAGCAATGTCGCGCAGTTCGGGGCGCATCGTTTCAAAAGGTTCAACCGAAAGCTCGCGGCGTTCATTGAGTTTAATAAAATGAAAACCGAAAGGCGTTTCCACGGGACCAGAGATCTCACCGGGCTCGAGCTTAAAAGCGGCGTCTTCAAAGGCGTCAACCCAATTGCCGCTTCTGCCCCAACCGAGGTTCCCGCGGTTTTGTTCCCGGCTCGGATCGTCCGAGTATTTTTCGGCCAGATCGTAAAAATTATCCGCATTCAGAGCTGCCGCCACTTCTTCGGCCAGTGCTTCCGCTTCTTCGCGGCTGCGGCTGTGGGTATTGCGGGGACCCCGATAGCCGATCAAAATATGACTGACATTGATCTCAAAACGCAGCCGATCATACAGCTCACGCTCTGCCTGAAGCGTAAAAATCTTGTCAATGATCAAATGGTTATAGGCCGTATTGGCCAGCTGGCGGATCTTCCAGGTGTTAATCTCCCACTTGACATCCCCGGTATCCAGAAGGCCCTCTTTTTCCAGAAAATAACGCATC
Source organism: Fidelibacterota bacterium (assembly GCA_028718545.1). Taxonomy (GTDB): domain Bacteria; phylum Fidelibacterota; class Fidelibacteria; order Fidelibacterales; family Fidelibacteraceae; genus M50B103. Next base: position 7,132 of record JAQULT010000013.1, read on the forward strand.
CGGTATTCATCGCACATTTTGTCGATCTGCGCGGATTTTTCCGCAGGGGACATCCGTTCAAATTCTCCCTGGGGAACATAAAGGAACAATTCGTCCCGAAGGATCTTTTTCCCGTCGACGCGGGCGACCACATCCTCTCCAAAGCGGGAGCAGGATGAGAGTATCAATAACAAAGTGACAGTGAACAACAAAAAACGCTTCATAAACTCTCCCTGTTTTGCAGGAATTTAATACACATGTCTTAAAAATGAAAATTTTTAATTAACCGGGCATGGAATCCATATCGTTCAGAAATGTTCCCGTATAAAAAACCGAAAGGAATTTTTCGTCCGTTCGGGCATAGAGTTGCCGCTTGGAAACAAAACGGATATCAATATGATGTTTCGCAAGTATCTGTAGCAGCCTGCCGGCTGAGCGCTGCAGTCTTTCGCTTCCCGCCTGTGCAGAAAATAGAAGTTCCAGTTCACCGTCCCGGCGAACAAGGGCTTCAATATCAAAGTCTTTCAGCCAGACGGAAAGCCGGGCATCATTAAAAAGGTTCAGAGCCTCGGACGGCAGGCTTCCAAAACGGTCCCGGCAGGTAAATTCGATACGGTCAATGGAAAGCAATGCCGCATGCAAGGCCGTTCCGCTGGAAAGGATGCCGCTAAGCTCACGGTAAAAAGCGATGCGAATATCCCGTTCCGCAATATAATGTTCCGGCAGATAGGCGGAATGCTCCAGCCGGATATCGGTACTCTCGCGCCCGGCACTTTCGGGATCTTTGGCTTTTTGCACCTCTTCTTCGAACATACGGTTCAAATAGGCATAACCAAGGCGGTTCAAATGCCCGCTTTGCTCAACCCCGAAAAGATCCCCTGCTCCGCGTATTTCAAGATCACGCATAGCAATGTGGTACCCGGAGCCTAGATCGGTATAATATTCCAGCGTCTGCAGGCGTTTCATCGCCAGCGGCGAAAGCGACTTCCCCCGGGGAATTACCAGGTAGGCATAGGCTTTCTTATAGGACCTTCCCACGCGTCCGCGGATCTGGTACAGCTGCGAAAGGCCGAAGCGATGCGCATTAATCACGATCAGCGTGTTGGCATTCGGAATGTCGATACCGGATTCAATAATGGTGGTCGTGATCAAAATGTCAAATTCATGATGGTAGAAATCCAGCATCGTTCTTTCAAGCTCCGCTCCCGGCAACTGCCCATGTGCATAACGAACGCCGTGGGCAGGGAACATCTCGGCGACAGTTTTCTGAAGCGCCGGGAGTTCTCCGATATGATTGTTCAGGATGAAAACCTGGCCGTTTCGGTCCAGCTCCCGCTCGATGGCGGACTTGATATCGGTATTGTTCCAGTAAAGGATGCGCGTCACGATCGGAAGCCGTTCCTGTGGCGGAGTCTCGATCTTACTGATGTCCCGCAAGCCGGCAAGCGCAAGCTGAAGTGTGCGCGGAATCGGAGTTGCGCTGAGCGTAATGACATCTACGCGCCGCTTCAAATGCCGGATCTTCTCTTTATGATTGACGCCAAAGCGGTGCTCTTCGTCCACGATTAATAATCCTAAATCCTTAAAATACAATATATTAGATAATAATTTGTGGGTTCCGATCACAATATCGGTCTTTCCCGCGCGCATAGCTTCCTGCAGGGCGCCTAATTTTCGACCGCCCACAAAGCGGCTCAGACTGTCGACGCGGATCCCGTAGGAAGCCAGGCGCCTGCGGAAGCTTTCTTCATGTTGAAAACACAGCAGAGTCGTGGGGACCAAAACAGCCACCTGTTTGCCGGAATATATCGCCTTAAAGGCGGCACGGATAGCCACTTCTGTTTTTCCAAAGCCCACGTCTCCGCAGACAAGCCGGTCCATGATGGCCGGTTTTTCCATATCCCGACGGATATCTTCAATCGTCCGCAGCTGGTCCGGAGTCTCTTCGTAGGGGAAATCCACCTCCAGACGCCGGGCATCGGGAGTATCTTTATCAAAAGCGAACCCCGGCAATGTCTTGCGGTCGGCGTAAAGCGATACAAGGTCCACTGCAGCTTTCCGCACATAGCGCCGGGAATGTTGTTTTGCCTGTTCCCAAAGCGGGGATCCGATACGGTCAAGCTTCGGGGATTTTCCGGTATCGCCGCTGTAGCGGAATATCTTATTCATATGCCGGATCGGCACATAGATCTTGTCCTTGTTCTGGTATTCAACGACCATTGCCTCCTGTTCAACGCCGCGGAATTCCAGCATTTCGATACCGCGGTAGATCCCGATCCCATGGTCGACATGTACGACCGCATCCCCGTAGCGCAGGGGATCCGCAGCCTCAGCACGGACGGCAAAGTCGGGGATAAAACGTTTATCCGGATTCCTGTAATGCTCTTTCTGAAAAATCTCACGGGCAGAAAGCAAAAGGAACTCCCCGCTGCGGTAGTGAAATCCGAAACGGAGGTTGGCATTAACATACCCGGCATCGTCACCAAGAAAAGCACGAATGCTCTCCCGCAGAAGTTCATGTTCGGAAAAGACAAAGACCCGGCGATTCTGTGATTTAACTTCATTCCAGAAATGCGGATCACGGGAATCCTGCGGCGGCAGGGTGTTCAGGATCGGGACATCCAGATCGGCATACACAAGTCCCGGATCAAAGGTCCACTGTTTAAAGGGAAGCCCCGGGTCTGCTGCAGGATCCTTTCCGCGTTTGCGCAGGTCCGCGATCCGTATCAGGAGAGTATTATCCGGAAGAATATGCCGGATCTCTGATTTTTTATCAGCAGCATAAGAGGCCGGACGGATCAGGGCTTCGGCACAGGTCTCAAAACTGATCTGATCATGCGGATTAAAGCGCCGCAGCGACTCGATGGAATCTCCGAAGAATTCCAGGCGGAAAGGATAAGTCTCGCCAAAAGCGTAAATATCCACAATACCGCCGCGCACGGCAAAATCTCCGCAAAACTCCACACTATCGTTACGAAGGTATCCCATCTCACCCAGGCGTTTCAGCAGATCCGCAAAAGCGTGATCATCACCGGCATGCAGCCACAGACTGCCGGCCTCCAACGCATGCCGGTCCGCCACGGTCTGTGAAAAAACCGCTTCCGAACTGATTATTAATTCAAGGTCATTATTATACAGGTGCCGCAGAAAAAAATTCAAATGATTTTCCAGCAGAACGGGATTGTTCAGCATGGGCGCGCCGGAAAAAAGGGGGATCCAGGCAGTCTTTTCGGGGTCAAAGAAAAGTGCCGCATCCGAATAAAAGGATTCGGCATCGGATTCATACTCAAAGAGCAACAGCGGAAGAAACCCCCTGCGTTTTGCCGCCGCGGCAAGGAAAAGCACGTAACTGTGATTTTGAGTGTTGAAGGTCAGCGCAGACCGGAAATCCATCAAACGGAATGCCTCGCCAAATTCCCGGCAGGATTCAAGACGTTCAAGAACACGCTCCGGCGTACAGGTTTCACGTGGAACATTTTTTGTTTCGTTCTGAAGCATGGCTGAAAAATACAACATCCGGAAAGCAGATGTAAAATGAATTGTGAAAAATAGCGGGGAATTTTCCGGTTTCACGTGGAACACTTTTTGGTATTTGTAATTATGCGAGGGACTTCCTATATTTTCCCGGATATCACAAAAGTGTCGACCCGGAGGATGTATGCGAATTGCTTTTTCTAAATATCATGGAGCCGGGAATGATTTTATCCTGATTGAGGATATCCGGGAGCGCTTTCCCGAAAAGGACGCGTTCCTGATCGCCAGGCTTTGTGACCGCCATACCGGTATCGGCGCGGACGGACTGATGCTGTTACGCAATTCTGATCGATCCGACTTTTCCATGCTTTACTTCAATTCGGACGGATACCCCGGGACTATGTGCGGGAACGGAGGGCGCTGTATTCTTGCTTTTGCCCGGGATTGCGGACTTATCCGGGGGGGCGGACCTTTTGTCTTCGCGGCGGCGGACGGCTTGCACCGTGCCGTTTTCCTCGAAAAAGACCGGGTACGCCTGAAAATGCGCGATGTGGATAACATACGCGAACAACTCGGCGGATACCGCATAGATACAGGATCAATTCACCATGTGGAATATGTGGATAAGCTTGTGGATATTGATGTGGAGGGACGCGGAAAGGCGATTCGCCGGGATCCGGCCTATGCGGCAGACGGTGGCTGTAATGTGAATTTTGTTGAATGCCTTCGCAATGACAGTATCGCCATTCGAACCTATGAGCGGGGGGTTGAGGCGGAAACACTTGCTTGCGGTACGGGATCTGTGGCGACCGCAATGGCACAGCACTACCGCGGCAGCCCGGAACAACGCTATACGATCCGTGCGCGTGGCGGAGAGCTCAGTGTAGATTTCCAATTTTTGGACGGCGTTTATCGTGAAGTCCATCTGGAAGGACCGGTAAATTTTGTTTTCCGGGGAGATATTGAAATATGAGCGAATTCAATATCACGGAGTTTTATAACAAATTCAAGTACGGCGAGGATATTTTTCGCAAACTGATGCGTTTCCGGGTTAAGCGCATCTTGCTGATATCAACATTTTATGATGCTTTTGTATTTGAGCACGACGCCCTGCTTGGTGAACAGGTGCTGGTAGAATACATGGAACTTAACCTCTCCTCCCCTCCAGAGATCGAAGCCGTACCCACCGGAGAAGAGGCGCTAAAACAATTAAATACAGAGAGTTATGACTTAATTATTACAACCCTGCATACGGGAAAAGTAAGTCCTTTTGATGTGCTGAAAACCGTTCGGGAACAACATCCGGGCCTGCCGGTCATCCTTTTGCTGACGGCGCCTGCAGATCAGCGCATTGTTGAAGAACGCAGTGAAAACAGCAATTCCTTTGATGATATATTCCTTTGGAAAGGCGACGCGAGCCTCTTTCTTGCGATCATAAAATCCATTGAAGACAAAAAGAACGTTGCCCGGGATACCCATATCGGATTTGTCCGCGTGATTCTGCTGGTCGAAGACTCCCCCCGCTTTTATTCGATGTTTATGCCCCTGCTTTATGAAGAGATCATGAAACAGACCCAGCACCTGATCATCGAGGAATTGAACGAGCGCGAAAAGCGCTTTCGCATGAGAGCGCGCCCCAAGCTGCTATTGGCGAAGAATTATGAGGAAGCGAGAGCGATATACGAGACCTACAAGAACGATTTGATCGCGGTGTTCTCGGATATGCGTTTTAAACGCGGAGCCAAAGAAGACAAAGAAGCCGGACTGCACCTTCTGCGTTCTTTTCGAAACGAAGGCAGCGATATCGCTTCGGTCATTATGTCCTCCGATCCCGACAACGCCGCCAAGGCAAATGAAGAGAATTTTGCTTTTCTGTATAAACACAGCAGACACCTTTTACATAAACTGCGTAACTATATTACCGAAAACCTGGGATTTGGCGATTTTGTGTTTCGCGACAAACATGGAAATATCATTGATACCGCCAGCTATCTTGCTGAATTCGAGGATAAGCTGCAAAGCGTACCTCAGGAAAGCCTGGTCTATCATGCCAGCCGGAATCATTTTTCCGCCTGGCTGATGGCAAGGGGTGAAATTGAAATGGCACGCAGTATCCGAAAATTACAGCCCGCCGATTTCGAAAGCCCCGAAGCCATGCGCAGGCATTTGATCGATACCGTACTCTACATCCAGAACAAACGCAATAAAGGCGAGATCATCAAATTCCACCGTTATTCACTCCCGGAAGAGAATGAGATCATTCTGCTCGCGGAAGGGTCCCTTGGCGGCAAGGGCCGTGGCCTGGCCTTTCTGAACGCCCTTCTCACGCGCATGGATGCGGAGCGGCATTTTGACAATGTGAACATTCGCCTTCCCAATACGGCGGCGATCGGAACGCAGGAATATGAATATTTTATTGAGCACAACCGCATCGATTCGCGCATCCAGGAGCATATGCAGGATGCGGAGATCGATCGCATCTTTATTTCCGGTGAATTTTCAGAGCAATTGAAATACCGTCTTAAACACCTGCTTGAGCGCGTACATTATCCCCTTGCCGTCCGCTCTTCGTCCCTGCTGGAAGACAGCTACTCGCAGCCTTTTGCAGGAATTTACCGGACCTATATGCTGCCGAACAACGATCCCGATCCCAAAATCCGGCAACAACAGCTTGAGGACGCCATCAAGCTTGTTTATGCATCGGTACACAGCACCGCAACCCAGCAATATATTGAACATATCGGGCATCAGATGGACGAAGAAAAAATGGCCGTGATCATACAGGAAGTCGTCGGCAGCCGGAACGATCATTACTATTATCCTCACATCAGCGGAATAGCGCAATCCTATAATTTCTATCCTATCGGTGAACAACAGCATCATGACGGAATGGCATCCCTTGCAATCGGACTGGGAAAAATGGTGATCGAGGGTGGCAGTGTCTACCGTTTTTGTCCCGCTCAACCCAAAGTACCGCTGATGGCCCTTCAGGAAATGCTCTCCGCCACCCAGCGCGACTTTTATGCCCTTGATCTTGAAAGCACGCAAATAGCCCTGTACGGGCAGGAATCAAGCACGCTGGTACGCCTTCCGCTGTCCGAGGCGGAAGCACACAGGCGCCTTCAGCACCTCGTTTCGGTTTTTGATTATGAAAACAACCGGCTCTGGCCGGGGCTCGCGCATAAAGGCCCCCGCATTGTTACCTTTGAAAATATCCTCAAGTACAATAAATATCCGCTCGCCAGCATCATCGCTAAATTGCTGAACATCGGGGAGGCGGCCATGGGAATGCCGGTGGAGATCGAATTTGCCGTCGACCTGGATCGCCGTGCGAATGAAGACTGTCTGCCAACCTTTTATTTACTGCAGATCCGGCCTCTGGCCATTCTAACCAGCAATACCCGCGTAGAACGCGGAGATCATCCCGGGGAGAATATTATTCTCTATACGGAAAAAGGCATGGGTAACGGTGAGATTGTGGGTATTCACGATATCGTCTGGTGTCCGCCGGAGGTTTTTAATCCCATGGAAACACTGGAAATGCGCAGTGAGCTGGAAGAAATAAACCGCGAAATGAAAGCCGCCGGGCGCAACTATATCCTCATCGGACCGGGAAGATGGGGCTCCCAGGACCGCTTTCTCGGAGTCCCCGTTCAGTTCGGACAGATAAGCCAGGCGAAAGTGATCGTTGAGACAAATATGGCCAATTATCAGATCACCCCCTCCCAGGGGACCCATTTTTTTCACAATGTGGTTGCCATGCAGATCGGATATTTTTCGATCTTGAAAAACAGCCGAGGCAGTGATTATCTGAATGAGAAATTTCTGAATGAATCCGGCAAACAAGGCAAACGGCGTTATTTCCGCGTGATTCGCAGCAAGCGCGCCCTGCTGGTTAAAATGGACGGGATTAGCGGGAAAGCGATAGTTTACCGGGAATAAAAAAGCAAACAAATAAAAAATGCCCCCATCAGGAGGCATTTTATTCACTCGGTCAATAGGATATAATTACCATTTCTTCCGTGGTGCCATTCTGGGTTTGTCGGTTCTCGGACGCGCCAGATTGATCTTGAGGCTGCGGCCCTTGATCTCGGTTCCGTTTAATTCGTCAACGGCTTTTTGTCCGTCTTCATCATTGTCCATTTCGACGAAGCCAAAACCCTTGGAATTGCCGGTAACCTTGTCTTTGATCACGTTTGCGCTGGTGACGTTACCGAATTCGGCAAACAGCTGCCGGAGTTCTTCTTCCGAAAACTCGTAAGGCAGATTTCCCACATAAATGTTCATACTCATTCCTTGTGCTCTTGCGTTGAAGTCAATTCTGCCGTCAGATAATCAAACGCAACAACTTATCTGACAGCGTTTCGCCACTCGTGGCCGGAAAGTGTACCAGAGACTATGTTCATGTTACACATCTTATCCTTCTGAAGCGCAATCTAAAACATTGTTTTTTTAATAACAAGAAATACTTACAAAATTTACAGGGAACATAAACGGATGAATTTAGGGCTTTTAAGGCGAGATCTGTTCGGGTTGAGTAAAGATATCAACATCGGGGAGATCGTACAACAGCGGGAATTTACGGCCGTGGTTTTTTGGGGGAGATCCGGATTATTTTTGCAGGTAAATCAGAAGGACTTGAATATCCGCCGGGGAAATGCCCCGGATGCGGCTTGCCTGTCCGATACTTTCCGGCCGGAATTTGATCAGTTTTTCCCGCCCTTCGTTGGACAGAGAGGGCACGCGGTGAAAATCGAGTCCGGTGGGAATATGACGGTTTTCCAGCTGCCGCATTTTTTCCACCTGCTTGAACTGCCTGTCGATATAGCCCTCGTAGCGTGTAAGTACAAAAGCCTGATCGACCGCATCGACGCCGTACTCCGGGAAATAATGTTCACGCAAAAGCGGAAGATGCCGCTCATCCAATTCCTGGCGGCGAATCAAAAGCGAAAGGGCCGAGGGCTGATCAAGCGGGATTTGCAGTGGATTTCCCGGCAGGATCCTAGTGGCGGAATATTTTTTTTCCAGCACCCGGGTTTCATTGCGGGTTTTTTCAAAGGTTTCGATCATTTCCGCTGACTGAAGACCGGCTTCGCGGACATATTCCAGCAGCCGCAAATGTGCATTGTCCCAGCGGAGCAAGAGCCGGTACTCGGCCAGACTGGTGAACATGCGGTAGGGTTCGGAGGTTTCCTTGGAGCAGAGATCGTCGATAAGGACTCCAATATAGGCTTCGTGGCGTTCCGGGACCAACGGCGTTTTATCTTCGATACTGCGGACGGCATTAAGAGCTGCCATCAGGCCCTGTGCCGCCGCTTCTTCATAACCGCTGGTACCGTTGATCTGCCCGGCAAAATACAGACCATGGATTTCCTTGGTCTCCAGGGATCGCCGGATTTGATGGGAAGGGAAGTAATCGTATTCGATGGCATAACCGATCTTAATGAACTCTGCGCGTTCCAGTCCCCGGACACTGCGAAGGGCGCGGATCTGAATATCGACGGGCAGGGATGAAGAAAAACCGTTCACATACCACTGGGAGGAACCTTCCCATTCGGGCTCTAGAAAAAGCTGATGTGCCGCTTTATCGGAAAAGCGCACGATCTTGTCTTCAATGCTCGGACAATAACGCGGACCGGTTCCTTCTATCTTGCCCGTATAAAGCGGGGAGCGGTCCAGGGCGCTACGCAGAATGTCGTGTGTTTGCGTATTGGTATAAGCCAGCCAGCAGGGAATGTTCTTGGGATGAAAATTTTTCGTTGCATAAGAAAAGGGCAGCGGATCGGGATCGCCGGCCTGGATCTCCAGTACGTCAAAATCAATCGAGCGTTTTGTGATGCGCGAAGGAGTACCGGTTTTAAGCCGTTTGACGCTAAAACCCAGGGCTTTCAACTGGTCCGAAATGCCGATACTGGGCAATTCTCCGTAACGGCCGGCGGGTATCTGAATGTCGCCGATGTGGATCTTTCCGCGCAGGAAGGTTCCGTTCGTTAAAATACAGATCCTTCCCGGGACAAGGGCACCATCACGCAAACGGATCCCGGTAATGCGGTTTGCTTTCAACAGCAGTTCGGTTGCATCGCCGGCGATCACATCCAGTCCGGGGGTGTTTTTAATGACCCGCTGCATATAGTCTTCGTAGCGGAACTTATCGGCCTGTGCGCGCGGGGACCATACCGCACGTCCCTTTGAGCGATTCAAAAGCTTGAACTGAATACCGCTTGCATCGGTGGCTTTTGCCATTTCTCCGCCCAGCACGTCAATTTCACGGACAAGGTGTCCTTTAGCCAGTCCGCCGATGGAAGGATTGCAGCTCATACGGGCAATGGCCCCGGGATCGATGCTGATCAGTGCGGTTCTTTTTCCCAGTCTTGCCGCCGCAAGCGCCGCTTCGACTCCCGCGTGTCCGCCGCCGACAACCAGAATGTCATAGGCATTTTTCATCGCCACAAATCTACATGAATCACAGGGATTTCGCAAATATTGTCGGAAAAAGGAAAGATTATTTACCGATACAAAAACGGTTAAAAATATGATTCAGAACATCTTCGGAGCGCGTTTCCCCGGTAATGCTCTCGAGGGCATCGACGGCCTCCCGGATATCCAGAGCAATAAATTCATTGGAGTATCCCTTCTTAACGGCTTCCTTCGCGCGCTTAAGGGCTTCTGCCGAGAGCAGCAGTGCGCGGCGCTGGCGATCCCGGCTGATGCTGACGGATTCGCCGTCCAACCGGAAATGCTTCTGCAGCATTTCCAGCATAGTATCAAGGAGGATATCCAGATTTTGCGGACGGGTTGCCGAAATGCCGAGATAGCGGATGTCTTTCATTTCCGGGATCCGGGGATTCAGGTCGTATTTATTAAAGACCAGGATCAGCGGTGTTTTCTTATGTTCCTCTATGAACTGAATTTCAAACGCCAGATCGTCCGGTCGGCTCAGATCCGCAAGGAGCAGTATAAGATCCGCTTCAGAAATTACACGGCGGGCGCGGCTGTTCCCGATACGCTCAAGAGGATCTTCCGTATCTCGGAGTCCTGCCGTATCCACCAACCGAAACAGCATACCGCGGTGAAGGAAGGATTCCTCGATCGTATCGCGGGTCGTTCCCGGAATGGGGGAAATGATCGCGCGTTCTTCCTGCAGCAAGGCATTGAGAAGGCTGGATTTTCCGGTATTCGGGCGTCCGGCAATGGCCACAAGGGCACCTTCGCGCAGGATGCGCCCGCTGTCGTAGGTCGCAGCAAGTTCCGCAATATGGGTTTTCGCATTCGCAATGCTGTTCTGCAGATCCTTGCGGTCCATGGCAGCGATCTCCTGCTCGGAAAAATCCAGTTCCAATTCAAGGATCGATGCAATATCAAGGAGTTCGTGATGCAGGGCACGAACCTTATCCGAAAGCTTTCCCGCCAGGATACGGTTTGCGAGTTTCCTGCCCGAATCGCTGACTGCATGGATCAGATCCGCCACGGCCTCCGCCTGCAGCAGATCCATTTTCCCGTTTATAAATGCACGGCGCGTAAACTCACCGGGCTGCGCTGCCCTTGCTCCCTGATCATAACAGCAGCTCAGAATAGAAGGAGCTGCGGCATAACCGCCGTGGCAGGATATCTCCACAGTGTCTTCGCCGGTATAGGATGCGGGGGCCTGAAAATAAACGGCGACCACATTATCAAGGACCTCGCCGCTTTGGGGATCACGAGCACGGCAAAATTGCGCATAGCGCGCTTTCAGTTTTTCCGTATCGAGGATTTTGAGCGCAATATCCCTGGCACGGGTACCGGATATGCGCAGCACCGCGATACCTCCCAGCCCGGTAGCCGTTGAAATGGCGGCGATAGTGTCGTGATGATCAAAATGCTGCATTTTTTTCCGCCGGAAAGGATCAATTGCCCGGATCAAAATTTCCGTATATTCTTTTTAATTGCTAATCTCGATCTCACCGAAAACGGCATTCAGGTCAAGGGTAACCGAATAACTGAGCGCAGCATCGGGAACATTTTTCCTGCGGTCGCTGATCTTTCCAAAGACCGCGCCACCCTCGCGGCTGATGTTCCAGTTGGAAGGCAATGCGATGCTGAGTTTTCCAAATACCGCGCTGAGTTCGATATAGGCGCCGGTATTGGGGACCGCATTTCGAAGATCAAGGTCCAGGTTTCCGAAAACCACGCTGGCATGTCCGCCGTTCAGCTGTTTATCGCTGATGCTTTTCTGCTGTCCCTGGAAAATGGAATTAAAATTGAAAACATGGTCTTCGCTGTTCAATTCCTCTGCATTATTTGGGGAATCGGGTTTTGCGGGATTCTTTTTGCGGGGCCATACAATGAAACCGAACAGGATCAGCATGGCCGGCCAGATCAGTTGGCCGATATCGTAGATCCCGTGCGTGTGCAAGAGAAGGATTACGCCCAGCAAGATCATAAAAACACCGCCGCCCCAGGAGCCGCCCGGAGCGAAAAGGGTTACGAATCCCAACAGGATCAAAATGATCGGCCACCACTGCATGAACAGATCGTCGATATACCACCAGCCGATATTATTTCCCAGTGCAATGATACCAAAGAAAATGAACACAAGCGAGAGAACAATTCGGAAAAGATTATGCTGATTGCTTTTTCCCATTTTTTATCTCCTTGATTTTTTGGATGAAATAACGATGAATGCGCCGATCCTCCGTGAGTTCCGGATGGAAAGTCGCACCGAGATACAGTTGTGATTCCACCAGAACGGGGTGGCCTCCGCTGCTTGCCAGTATGCGTAGTTCGGCTCCCGGCCGGTCAATACGGGGTGCGCGGATAAATACCGCATGAAAGGGAGTATCCGGATCGAAAGACAGGGAAATGTCCTCCACAAAGGATTCTTTTTGCGAGCCGTAGGCGTTCCGTGTAATGTCGGCATCCAGCAGAGAAAACTGGCGGACCCGCGGATCGTGGGCGCCGTGTCCCAGCAAAATGAGTCCGGCGCAGGTTCCAAAGACCGGCCGTGATTGCGCAAAGCGGTAGAGGTCCTCATAATCGATGCGAAAACCAAACAGGCGGGTCATTGTCGTAGATTCACCTCCCGGAAGGATCAGGGCATCCAGATCCTCCAAATCCTCCCGGTACTTTACGATACGCACATCCGCGCCGCAGGCTTCAAGCGCCGAGGCATGGCGGGCAAAGGCACCCTGAACAGCCAGCACACCCGTTTTTATCATAAAAGGATCCCGTTTTTTACTTACCAGCCGCGTTTTGCCATTTTTTCTTCTTCCGGAAGGGTAGCTGCGGCAAGCCCCGACATGGCGTCTTTCAAGCCTTTTGAGACTTCGGCCAACACCGCGGGATCCTGATAATGAGTCACGGCTTTTACAATAGCTTCGGCACGCTGCTGGGGATCGTCGGATTTAAAAATACCCGAGCCGACAAAGACCGATTCCGCGCCCAGCTGCATCATCAGGGAGGCGTCGGCGGGAGTGGCGATGCCGCCGGCGGCAAAATTCGGGACCGGCAGTTTTCCGTTTTGAGCGACCCATTCCACCAGCTCAAAGGGTGCACCGAGATTCTTTGCCGCGGCCATCAGTTCGGCCCGATCCAGGTTCGCCAGGCGGCGGATCTCCCCCATCACCATACGCATGTGACGTACGGCTTCCACAATATCGCCGGTACCGGGTTCGCCCTTGGTGCGGATCATTGCCGCACCTTCACCGATACGCCGCAGAGCCTCGCCAAGATTCCGGCATCCGCAGACAAAGGGGACTCGGAAATCTTTTTTCCAGATATGGTTCTCTTCGTCCGCCGGTGTCAGAACCTCAGATTCATCGATAAAATCCACACCGATCTCCTGTAAGATCTGTGCTTCGGCAAAATGGCCGATCCGGCATTTGGCCATAACCGGAATCGAAACGGCTTCCCGGATCTTCAGGATCATTTCCGGATTGCTCATCCGGGCGATACCCCCGTGAGCGCGAATATCGGCGGGAATACGCTCCAGCGCCATCACGGAAACCGCACCGGCATCTTCGGCGATCTTTGCCTGCTCTACATTCGTTACATCCATGATCACGCCGCCCTTCAGCATTTCAGCCAGGCCGACCTTGACTTCAAACGTCCCTTTTTTCATTTCCTTTTATCTCCATCTAACAATTTAATGTATTGTATCACCTGATCTATCTGATCTTCCGGTGTACTGGCTCCTGCCGTTATCCCAAGGGAAGCGCAACCCCGGAACCAGGCAGGATCGATCTCGCCGACACCGGAAATACGGTAACTGTTCGGATTCAAAGAGCGCACGAGGGTAAAGAGCCGGGTTGAATTTGCGGAGCTTTTATCGCCAATCACCAGAACGCAATCATTTTTCTTTGCCAGCTCGCGAACCTCTTTCTGATTCTGCCGTGTCGGTTCACATATCGTATTAATGATACGGCAATCGCGGGATATTGTCAATAAGAGCGGAAGAATTTCGCGCACATTTTCAAACTGCTGGGTGCTCTGGATCACTACGCCGCTTTTCTGTTTGATGCGGCAAAATTTTTTTATATCCTCCGGCTGCGATATTACACAGGCATCGTGCAGACGGGAAACGATTCCGCGGACCTCGTCATGGTCATGGTCCCCGATGATAATAACCTGGCGGCCTTCGCTTTCAAGTTCCTGGGCATAGCGGTGGATCTCGCTCACCAGCGGGCAGGTGGCGTCAATCAATTCAAGCCCCAGCTCCTTTGCTTTATAGATCAATGCCGGATCGGTCCCGTGCGCCTGCAGTAAAACGGGCATGCCTGCGGCCTCTTCAAGATCCCGGATATATATAAGTCCCTTGTCGCGAAGTTTTTCCATTACGGCCCGGTTGTGCACCAGGTCGCCCATTACCGCAACGTGACCGTGCTTTTCAATTGCTTCATTTGCCAGCGCTACAGCGCGCTTGACGCCGAAACAAAAACCGCAATGTTCAGCAAGATGTATTTCCATGTTCGCCGGTATTCACTTCTTTTTGTATGGCTTCCAGGACCTGCGGAAGCAATTCGTTCAGCGGGAGTTCGCTGACAATTCCGCTGGCATGCTTATGTCCGCCCCCGCCAAAACGGCGCGCCACGCCGTTGGTCGTCACTTTTCCCCGCGAGCGAAAATTGATACGCGTTGAACCGTCAATTCGTTCCTTGAACATGATACTGACCTCCACGCCTTCGATCATACGTAAAAAATCGGTCAGTCCCTCGGTATCGTTGTCACCGGCCCCGTTTTGCTGCAGCATATCCCGGGTGATCACAAACCAGACGATCTTTCCGTCTTCGGAGAATTGCATATTTTGTAGAACGCTGCTCAATAGGCGGATGCCGGAACGGGAAATATTCCCGAAAAGGTTACAGTAGATCTCATAAGCATCCACCCCATATTGCAGAAGATCCGCAGCTACACGGTGCGATTTATACGTGGTATTGCCGAAGCGAAAATTTCCGGTATCACCCGCAATGGCAGTGTACAGGGCCCGGGCAATGAGCGGATCCATCATGGAAGGGTAAGAAAAAAGGATGAATTCATAGAGCATGCGGCCCACGGAACATTCATCCTCATGGACAATTTCCTGGATATAGCTGGGATTACCCGCCCCGGGATGATGATCAATGGATACAATGGTCGCTCCCGCGGTAAGGGCGTCTTCGCCCAGCTTGCCAAGACGGCCGAAGGAACCCGCATCCAGTACGATCAGCAGGTCCGCACGCTCCAGCAGATACTGGTGTTCGGAAGGAACATAACGCTGACAAAGTACGGTGGGGTCAATAAAGCCGAGATTGGCCGGCGTTTCGGAAATATTCAGGATATGGACCTCCTTGCCGAGTTTTCGTAAAAGCGTATAAAGGGCAATCTCGGAACCGATCCCGTCCGCATCCGGATTCTGATGGGTGGTCAGCACAAAAACCGAAGCAAAGCCGAACCGCTGTTGAAGTTCTTTCCATTGCTGACGGCGTTGCTGATCTAAAGACATGCGCATACTCCTAAATAGCTGTTATTTTACGAATAACAATGCGGAATAAAAAGGGAAACTTGACCCAAGTGTAAAACCCGGGTCAAGTTTTAAAGGGAGAACACCGAAAAGACCGGCGCAGGATCTGCACAATGCGGCAGAAACGCCGGGTTATTTGCCGTCCTTAATTCAGCAATTCCTTCATATCGGTATCGACATCGCCGATACCGCTGAGGCCGAACTTTTCTACCAGCACGTTTTTGACTGCCGGAGAAATAAAGGCCGGAAGGGTAGGTCCGAGGTGGATATTCTTTACGCCGAGATACAGCAAGGCCAGCAGAACGATCACGGCCTTTTGTTCGTACCAGGCGATGTTGTAGGCAATGGGAAGTTCATTGAGGTCCTTCAGTCCAAAGACCTCTTTCAGCTTCAGCGCGATCACGGCCAGCGAATAGGAATCGTTGCACTGCCCTGCGTCCAGCACCCGCGGGATGCCGCCGATGTCGCCCAGCGGCAGCTTGTTGTAACGGTATTTTGCACAACCGGCGGTCAGGATGACCGTATCTTTGGGTAGTTTCTTTGCAAATTCCTCGTAATATAGACGGTCCTTCATGCGTCCGTCACAACCGGCCATGACAATGAACTTTCGGATGGCGCCCGATTTTACTGCCGCCACCACCTTGTCGGCCAGAGCCAATACCTGATTGTGGGCAAAACCCCCGATAAGTTCGCCTTCTTCCAGAGCTTCGGGCGCCACACAGCGTTTAGCGTGTTCGATGATCCGGGAAAAATCCTTGGCTTTACCGTCTTCACGATCCGGGATATGGACACAGCCTTCAAAACCGGCCGAACCGCTTGTGTAAATACGGTCTTTATAACTGTCTTTTGGAGGAACGATACAGTTGGTCGTAAACAGCACCGGTCCGTGGAAGGGCTCAAATTCTTCTTTCTGCTTCCACCAGGAATTGCCGTAGTTCCCCACAAAGTGCGGGTACTTTTTAAAAGCGGGATAATAATTTGCCGGCAGCATTTCACCGTGGGTATATATATCCACACCGCTGTTCAGGGTCTGCTCCAGCAATTCTTCCATATCTTTCAGATCATGACCGCTGATGAGAATGCCCGGGTTTTTCCGGACCCCGAGGTTTACGCGGGTAATCTCGGGATTTCCGTAGCTTTCCGTATTTGCCTTGTCGAGCAGCGCCATGACCTGTACGCCGTATTCCCCGGTCTCCAGCACCAACGGTATCAGGGTATCAACGCGCTGTGTGTCGTCGCAAATTGTTGCCAGGGCACGGTGCATAAAGGCAAAAACGGCATCATTGCGGTAACCCAGGTTATAGGCATGTTCCGCATAGGCCGCCATACCCTTCAGTCCGTAGGTAACAAGCTCCTTCAGGGAACGGATGTCTTCGTCTGCGGTTTTCAGAACCCCCACACTCGCACTTTTTGCCAGGAGTTCGGCTTCATTCTCGGCGAACCAGCTTGCGGGTTCCGGCAGTTTTTCGGGTACTTCAACACCGTTCTCCTGCAGTTCTTTTTTGACAAAATCCCGGACCCGGAATCCTTCGCGCACTTTATTGAGTATTTTACCGGGATCGAAATTGGCATTGGTGATGGTCATAAAAAGCGCTTCAAACATAAATTTATCCGCTTTTTCCACGACTACATCCTGCTTGCGGCCGATATCGGCAAGCAGGGATACCCCCTTCACCACATAGATCAAAAGATCCTGCAAATTGGCTGTGTCGGCTTTCTTTCCGCAAACACCCGCAATCGTACAGCCCCGGTTCTTTGCGGTTTCCTGACACTGGTAACAAAACATGCTCATGATATTTCTCCTTTTTGTTTGATCCCGAATACAGGATAAATTGATATCCGTAGCAAATCTAAAAAAGCTTTTCTATATTCATCGGTAACAAATGTTACCAATATCGGTTTTTTAGGAGAAATTATAATGAATATTTATGAAAAGCTATTGCAAAACCCGCTGTTCCGGGGATTGGAAATGCCGGTATTGCGGCATCTTCTGGAGGAAGTGAGCTATCAGCGGAAAAATTACCCGCCGGAAGCGTTTATTGCCCGTGGCGGGGAGGAAAGCGCGGGAATCCATTTATTGCTGAGCGGCAGTGTCCGTGCGGAAATGAACAGCCTTTCGGGAAAAGTACTGAATATCGAAGATATTGAAGGCAAGCGCATTTTGGCGCCGGCCTTTGTTTTTGGCAGGAACAACCGCTATCCCGTTGATATTATTGCAAACCGCGAGACAGAGTGCCTTTTTTTGACACGCCATGTGTTTTTGCGGCTGCTGCGGATGAATGAGATGTTGTTGAAAAATTACCTGGATCTTATATCGGACCGGGCGCAATTCTTATCGGAAAAACTGCGTTTTCTCAGCCTGTATAAAATTCGCAGTAAAATCGCGCATTATCTTCTTGAACTAAACCGGGGAAACGGCCAATATAGCTTTCGTCTGCCACTTTCCCATTCCCGGCTTGCGGAGCTTTTTGGTGTTGCGCGACCGTCGTTCACGCGCAGTTTGCATGAGCTCGAAAAACGAGATCTGATCCGCATCGAAGGGAAATCAATTAGCATTCTCAATAGGCGTGGACTCGAAAAACTTCTGGAATAAGCCCTCCCATAATAATGAATGATCGGGAAGCCGCGGATTCATTTTATGTGATCCCTGTCACAGCCAAAAATTCCGGCTGGGCAAAGGGAGAAAAAATATTTATTTTCAGTAAAAAGGGGGATGGAAATGAAAATAAGATCTTTTCAGCATTACCTTGAATTGTTCGAACCGCGGGAATTATACGTATCGGAGCTGCGCCTGCAGAAAGCCTGGATCGCCGCGCTCTGGAAAAAAGCGCGTGTCTGTACTGACGGCCGCGTTTTGAAAGTGATCTGTCCGGGCCGGCATAATCTTACGGAGGGGCCGGATTTCCGGGGGGCCCGTGTCTTTGTGGGCGAGCGGCTGTTCGAAGGGGATATTGAAGTGCACCGCCATGCCGGAGACTGGTACGCACACGGTCATCAGCATGATACACGTTACCAGAACTGCATTCTTCACCTGGTCTTTCATCCCCCGGCCCCGGGCATGCTTGTCCGCGACAAAGCCGGTCGCGCAATCCCCACCTGTTATATTGAACTGGAAGAGGTATTGTCGTTGGAACCCCGGGAAAGCTGCCGGGAATTTTGCGCCGATCCGGAAGCTTGTTTTGCCGTGTTGCAGGAACACGGCTGGCGCAGGGCCGAACAGAAGATCCGTTATTTTTATCGCCAGCACGAGCGTTTCCCCTATGATGTCATGATGTTTTGGGGTTTGTTCAAGGCCTGTGGCTATGCGCATAACGAAGAGAATATGATTCGCCTGTTTATGCTTTTCCCCTGGGAAGATTATATAGGCGGGCGGCTGAAAAAGGACCTTATCCACGAGCGGCTGATGGATCTGGCAGGTTTTGGGGCCGAATTGCCGGTGCGGGCGCCGATTCGCTGGACTTATTCGGGAACGCGGCCGCCGCATTATCCCGAACGCCGTATTGCCTGGCTTTCCGCCCTGCTGCAGAAATTTTACGGGATTCCCGCTGCGGAAACACTGTATGAATTGCTGGATCAGGATTTGCGCTGGGAGCGTATGTTCCGGCGTTTCTTCAGCGCGGAAACGGAGGAGATCCCAAAAGCCAGTGAACCGGGTTCTGCAATAAGAAAGGAGATCGTACTGAATACGCTCCTTCCCCTGATGGAGGCCATAAGACTTGAAAAGAAAGATTCTCCCGCAAAAGCTTCGGTAATCCGTAATTATATGAAAAATGCCGGCCTTCCGCAAATTTACGGCGTTGCGGACAATTTTTACCGGCGCATCGGCATTCCGGAAAAAGATAAACGTCGCAGGAACTGGATGTGTGCCCAGGGGATTCTCTATATTCGCGACCATTACTGCAGTCAGGAACTGATGCATTGCTGTCCGATTTGCACGCTGGCACAGGGTAAAACGCAATAAAAGCGAATTTTTATTGGTTTCATCTATGAAATAATCGTACATTTCCACAAATGAAAAAAGTCTATACAACCACGGAATGGCCGGCTTTGTTGCAACAGTGCACACAATGGAAAAAAGACGGAGACACGCTGGTTTTCACGAATGGTTGTTTTGACGGACTGCATCCCGGACACCGGGCTTTGCTTGCTTTTGCGGGGGAACAGGGGAAGCGGCTCATCGTTGCGCTGAATGACGATGCGGGTGTACGCAAACTCAAGGGCACCGGCAGGCCCCGTAATACGGAAGCGCTGCGTGCAAAAGCCATATTGGAACAGTCCGCCGTGGATGCCGTGGTGTTCTTTGGCGATCCGACACCGGAAAGACTTATCCGGCTGCTGCATCCGGATTGCTTGATAAAAGGAGGCGATTACAGCCCGGAAACGATTGCGGGTGCGGACTTTGTCCGCAGTTACGGCGGCCGGCTACTGATCTTTCCGCGTATTTCCGGCTTTTCAAGTTCGGATCTGTATGCGGAGAAGAAAGAAAAACTTTGAAACAAAAAAGGGAGCGAAGGTGTTTTTCTGATGATGAGAAAACAATTAAAATGGCTTTTCCTTTTTTCTGCGGGACTGTTTGTATTCCTAATCCCTCTTGCGGGTCAGGATATCCTGAAAATAATTGAGGGTTACGGAAGGGACTCGGTTTCGGCTTTTTCCATCGATGACGCCCAGGAGGAAGCGGCCCGGCTTTTTAATCTGATCCTGGAACCGGATGGTGCAATTGCCACACAACGGGCAGAACAGTATTTGGCCGAAAGCAAATCCGGCCCCGTAAAAGCCTATCTTTGCGTCATGCTTGCCGACTATGCTTTTGTCAACAAACAGGACACTCCGGGACTGAATTATTTGAAACGTGCCGTAGATGAGTTTGACCCCATTCGCAATGACAGTTATTACCGGCTGGTCCTGTACCGTGCCCAGAAACAGATCGAGGAATCCCCCGGCAAGACCGAAGCGAACAAAAAAAGCGTCTTGACAGAATATTCACCGGCACCGATCAGCAATGAACCGGCAGCAGCCGCAGTCATACCGGATCCCAAACCGGCGGTGGCAACGGCAGAAACGACGGTTCCCGCAACTCCGGAAAGCACAGTTGCCAAGACAGTCAATTACCGTATTCAGATCGGTGCTTTTTCCCTTCAGGAAAACGCCTGGCGCAAACAGGAATTTTTCGAGAACGAAGGATACGAAGTCGAAATTGAAAAACGCGAAAGCACAACAACACCGCTTTTTCTTGTTCGTGTCGGCGGATACGAGAATTACGAAGAGGCGCGGCAGGCGCTTTCGCTCCTAAAAGCCCGTTATCCTTCCGAAGAAGGGATTGTGGTTAAAACCGTTAAAAAATGAAGAAACCTTTCCGGATCCCCGTTTTTTTTCTGTTCGTTTTTTATCCTTTGAGCGCCATTGTGGGCGACTGGATCTCTTATGGTTCACAATTGACGCTCCGGGATCTGTATCTGGAGGGAACCACCCTGCGTGCCGCAAGCCGGGGAGGCTTTGTCGAATTTGATCTGCTTCATGAACAATTTGTTCCGGTAACCGCAGATGAACAAGCCGCCCATATTGACCTGAACCGCTTTTATGTCAACAGCGATGCTTCGGAATGGTATTCCTATCAGAGCGGTGCTAAGGGCATCAGCTCGGTGACCGCAGAAGGCAGGGTCAGCTACTACGACCTCAATTTCAACACCGTTTCCGCTTTTACCGGAAATGATCAGCATGTATTTGCCGTATACAAAAAAGATTTTACTCCCGGCGTTGTACATTTCGTCAAATATTTCGACCGCTATATTTTTCAGGACCTTTACGATCAGTTCCCGGGTTCGCCGGCGGAATTGTACGATATCGCTCTGGTGGGAGACAGTATCTATATTGCCGCAGACGGTGGTATATATCGTGCCTGGTTAAACAATTCCAATCTTAAACCCGCATCCGCATGGACTGCCGTGGACATGGACAGCAGCCGGGGGGTTATCCGTCTTGCCGCACAGAACGACACCCTTTACTATGTTAGCTCGGATCATGTCCTTTATGCCCGCTCTCCGGACGGCAATACCAAACTTCTGGAACCCGGCGAAGCACCGGTCGGTTTTATGTACCGGAACGGCAGCCTGTACTTCGGAACGCAAAGTGCCGTTTACGATCTTAACAAAAAGCTGGAAATCTACCGCAGTAATGAGGTGCTCAGCGGTTTTTTGGTGAACGGAAACAGCCTTTGGCTGGCGCGTGAAGGCAAGGGCTTGTTGCGGACCCCGCTTTCGGGCGGTGACAGCACGGAGTTCATCCCCAATACCATGATGCAGCTGCAGGCCAATGCCCTGGCGATTGATGCGGAACGTAAGCTCTATGTGACCGGTATTAACGGAGTCGCGGTCCTGAATGAGCGCCACTGGCATAACTATGTGTTTTCGCCTTACCGCGAAAGCTTTCAGGAAACGGTTCCCGCAGAAGCGTTTTCGGCGGATACTCTGAACATTTCCTATATCATCGGCGGACAAACCGCCGTGTATGATGCGCTTATCTCCTCTTCCGGAGAGCTGTATTTTTCGCTCACGGATATTTCCGCCATTACCCTGAGCGGGCAGAATCCGGAAGCACAGGGCCCCGGCGCGCTGGTCCGCATGAATTTGAACGATCCCCGGGAATATACCGTATATGATACTACCGGCGGCATCATCGTCGGTACCCAGGAGCTGGGCGGGAGTCCCTGGTATTTAAAGGTACGGGGCCTGGAGGAGGACCGTTTCGGAAACATCTGGGTACTGAATGTTCATACTTTGGACGCTAAGCCGCTGATCCGTTTTGGAAAGGACGGCAGCATCCGGAAATATTCCGTTGAAGAGAGCAATGGCACCCTGCAGGTTCTGGCCCGGGAAATGGTATTTGACAATGCCGGCCGCCTGTGGATAGCCAATGAAGCGCGGCAGGCTGACATTCCCCGAACGACCGGTGGCGTGACGGTCTATGATCCGCAAAGCGGTATTTGGCGGCTGATCACCACGGCGGACGGACTTATCAGCAACGATGTGAATTCCATTGCAATGGACCCGCTGACAGGCAGTATCTGGGTCGCGACGGCAGCGGGCGTCCAGATGATACGCAACCCGGGGACCTTGAGTGCCGGCACGATATTCAGCCTTAATCCCCCATTGGATGGTCTCAGTGGAATGCTGGCCAAAAAGATCCGCATCGATCCCAAGGGCAATAAATGGATTCTTACACAAAGCCAGGGCGTTCAGATCTTTCTCAGCAACAACACCTGGTTCAACGAAGGCAAGGGCTTGCGCCGGAGCAATTCGGGACTTTTGGATGATGTTGTGTATGACCTGGTCTTTGACACCCGGGAAGGTTACGCCTACCTATTGACAGCATCCGGACTGAACCGCTATGAAAGCCCCTGGACCGAAAGCCGCAGCAGCATGAGCGATCTGCGGATCTTTCCGCAGCCTTTCCGCCCCGGCCTTGACTCGCGTATCGTGGTCGACGGACTGGCGGAACAAACACAGGTCAGTATCAGCACCCTGGATGGCCGCGTACTGATAACATTTGCACCCAATTCACCGGAACACTACGGTAAGCAGATTATTTGGGACGGGAAACTGCCCGGCGGGAATCCTATTCCGCGGGGCGTCTATATGATCTTTGCAAGAAATATCAACGGTCTGCGCGTTAGCGCAAAATTCGCAGTGGAATAATTTTTCATCAAGTCAATAAGAAAGAAAAACATAGCGGCGGAAGGAGCGGGGGTTTCCAAAGCCGTGCCGACGCGTGATAAAAGATTTGAGTCAATTAATTTGACTCAAATTTTATACATACCCCCAAAGCCAATTTTTACGCACAAAAAGAAAACCCGCCTCGAAGAGACGGGTTTATTGTCTGCCTTTGGACTCAGGCTTTTTTATTCATAGCCCGGCGCCGCAGAATGGTCTCCATGCGAACCCAGTCTTTGGCATTGTCGTTCCGGTCAATAGTGTGCTGATCGATACTGTGATCCGTGCCGCCGGAGTGGCGGATCACTTTATAGATCGGATCCCATACGCGGCCGATCTTATACTGTTCGGAAACCTTCAGGACCAGCTCGTAATCTTCCCCGTAATTGCGGGCATAGGGATCGTCGTTGATGCTGAAATAACCGATATTCTTAATTACTTCAATGCGCGCGGAACGCGGAGCGCCGGCGCCGTTGATGCGAAGAAGATTGTTACGGCCGTTGTCATCGGTCCATTCGTCATGGGTCACGACCGGGATCTCTTTTACGCGGGTAATGGAGCCGTCGTCATGTTTTTCCCAAACCTCGTAAGAACCGATTACCATGGCGATTTCGGGATTGCTGTCGTAAACGGTCAGGATCTTTTCTACCGCGTCTTCGATCAGCTGATCATCGGAATCAAGCTGAACATAATATTTCCCGCGGGCCATTTTTGCACCCAGATTCAGACAGAGACCGATACTGTTGATATCCAGCACGCAAAGACGGACTTCCGGTTTGTTCGGGTCATAGTTCTTTCCGCCTTTCATATAGCTGCGGACAACATCCGCGGTGGGGTCTTTTCCCCCGCCGTTGACCATGACGATGACCTCGATGTCCTGAACGGTTTGGCGCTGAACGCTGTCAATGGCCGGGCCGATGAATTCGGGGCGATTGCCGACCGGAATGATAACAGAGGCCTTAAGAGTGGAAACGTCTTTGTGGGACTTCTCTTTCGGCATCAATTTTCCCGGCGCAAGATAGGCTCCGATACGTTTCAAATGTTCGGTAAAGACGCGCTCCGCTTCCAGCTGGATGTCCTTTCCGGCTTTAAGATAATCGAAGACATCCGCTTTTTTCCCGGCAGCGACCACGCGGTAATACGAACCGCTATAGCGATTGGCAATCCGGTAGAGTTTGTGTTTTTCCGAGATTTTCAGGCGCAGATCGTAGATCTGATTATATTTGACGGAAGCATCAAATCCGCCGATCGCTTCCAGCGCACTTTTCCGGATAAAATACACCTTTCCGAAATCCATATTGTCGCGGACGCGGCCGATATGATGATCCAGCAAATGGATTTCCTTTACCTCGCCTTTGTCTTCAAGCTCATAGCTGGTATAAAAAAGGCCGGCATCTTTCTGGCGTTCCGCACCGATCATAAAACCGTCGACGGCAGCTTTTTTCATGATCACCGGATTGTCGCGATTGTCGATGAACAGGATCCATTCACCTTCCGCCATATTCAGCGCCCTGTTCATGTTCAGGGAAAGATCATCCCGGCATTCCAGGATACGAGGCCTAATCGCGGAAAAATGTGTCAGGGCTTCTTCCTTATCACAGGTGATCAGAATGAATTCAAGGTCTTTGTAGCTTTGACCCGCAAGCCCTTCGACCTGTGCCCGGATATGCTTTTCATCAAATTCTTTTGCTTTGTAATAGTGCAGGACAACACTCACTTTTGCCATAATAAATCCTTTCTTTTGTTGTCAATTAGTATACTTACCATTTTTAATATAGGGAAAAACCTTCCTAAAAAAAAGCCTAAAGGGTTTTTACGCAGCAAAAACGGTGAAAAATATTATACGCGGCCGATAAAAAGAGCCAGCAAACCGATAAACATGATAATTTTCATTACCGAGGCAAGCTGATAGTAATTTACCGCTTTGCGGACCTGGAATAGCCGGACCATCATCACTACCATTGGGACTCCACCGGCGAAGACAGCAATGAAAAAGAACCATTTATTGTATAATCCGGCAAGATAGGGCAGGGGTATCATCGGCAGGAAAAACAGGATCATGATCGCTGCGATCACGCGGGTAGAAGCTTCTCCAACAGCCACCGGCAAGGTGTTGCTGTTATTGGCGCCGTCCCCACTCAGGTCTTCCAGATCCTTGACGATCTCGCGGATGAGCGAGATCATAAAGCAATAAAGCGCAGGGATATAAGCCGGACCCAGATCCCGGAAGGCGGCGGCCGCAAAAATAAAGGTCAGAGAAGAAAGAAAAGCGACCATTACATTTCCGGCCAGCGGGACATTGCGCAGGTGTTTTGCGTACCAGTACAAAGCGGGCGTTACGATCAACAGGGAAAGCAGCAGATTCCAGAACCCCAGGATAAGCGCAAAGCCGTTGCCAAAAATAAAGAGTAAATACATATAACGTTTAGCGTTTTCCGGTGTAACGGTTCCGGAAGGCAGCGGGCGTTTGGGCTTGTTAATACGGTCGATCTCGATATCGTTAAGGTCGTTCAGCGTATTCCCCGCAGCGGTAATAAAGGCAACGCAGAGAATGGAAAGTAAAACTTTCCAGACCGGCGGGTAGGGCGAATAGAAGGCGGAAGTGATCAGAATCACCGTTGTTACCAGGGCAATATTCGCCGGCCGTGCCAGCATGATATACGGTTTGATCTTCAGATTCATAAACTTATCCATCCTGTGATTAAATATAAGACAGCGGCAATCCCTGCACTGAGCAGCGCATAGGGGATCTGCGTATTGACATGGTCGATATGATCGCAGGCCGAGGCCATGGAGGCAACCATCGTGGTGTCCGAAATGGGAGAACAATGGTCACCAAAAACCCCGCCGCCCAGGACCGCGGAAACCGCCAGCGGAAGACTGACGTTAAGGTCCGTCGCCAGGGGAACGGCCAACGGGATCATCAGCGCAAAGGTACCGAAACTGGTGCCCGTAGAGAAAGCGATAAAGGCTGCTGTAATAAAGATCATCAGGGGCACAAGCGCCGCGGGCAGCGCACCGGAAAGCCCCTGCGCAACAAAGGCGCCCGTTCCCAGCGATTTGCAGGTTGCGCCCAGCGAAAAGGCCAACATCATCAGCAGTGCCAGTGATATCATGCCGCCGGCGCCTTTCAGGATCAGCTCCATGATCTCTTTGCCGGAGATGATCTTCTGCACCCGGTACAGTATCCCGGCCAGGGCAATTGCCAGGGTAACGGACCAGAAGACCGCTGTGGATCCCGAGCCTTCCGCCAAAATGCCGAGAATGCCGTATTCCTGCAACGCAGCGGTAAAGGCGATTCTTGTCCCCGCGGCAAGCGATAATTCGCGCAAGGCCGTAATGATCAGCGCGAGGGGCATAAAAAGGCTCATAACAATTATGGGAATGATCATATTCCGGGCACGTTTCTTAATGCCTTCGGGCGGCTTGATGGCGGTCAGATTTTCGTCCATCATGGGTGTCGCTCCGTCCGGAAGCAATTTACCTTCTTCGCGGACCCGTTTTTCGGCGCGCCGCATCTTTTTGAAATCGAGCGGGGTCAGGATAAAGAAAAGTACGGAAAGCACCGCAATAATGGAATAGAAATTCAAGGGGATGGATTGCAGCAGCACACCGGTGGCGTTGCGGACACCCTGGGTGGCCAGCAGTCCGATCGTGAAAGCACCCCAGGCATTCAGGGGGATCAGCATGCAGACGGGAGCGGAAGTCGAGTCAGCGATATAGGCAAGTTTTTCCCTGGAGATTCCCAGTTTATCATAGAGCGGCCGGCATACGGAACCCACGATCAGGATTTTGATGCTGGATTCGATAAAAATGACCACACCCAAGCCCCATGCGAGCAAATGCGCACCTTTCCGGCCTTTGATCCATTTATTGTTCATGACATAATTGACAAAACCGTCGATACCGCCGGAGCGCTGCGTAAGGGTGATCAGACTTCCCACCATGGCCGAGAACAGAATCACCTGGGTATTGCCGGGATCCTGAAAGACCGCAACCAGTGAAGCAAGCATTCCACTCAGCCCGCGTAAGGGGTTCCAGGCGCTCAAAATAGTCCAGCCCAACCAGATCCCCGCAGCAAGCGAAAGGAAAACCTGCCGGGTTTTTATTGCAAGCCCGATCGCAAGCAAGGGAGGCAATACGGATAACCAGCCATACGTGTCCATGAATTTTTCTCCCGTTTGTTTGCTTAAAATAAAAAACCGCTCCCGTGCCTGTTATAATAGAATAAAATATCAAAAAATAAAAACAGAAAATCCATACAAAACCAAAACAACAGGTTTGTAAAACGTTTTATGTTTTAAAATTCCGAGAACTAAAGCAGACAGGATGTCAGAATTTCGTTATTCAGGCGGCTGGAAAAGCACTTTCAGGATATAGACGACCTCCTGATCGTGCCATTGCTGATCGGCGCCGAGAACGGATTTGACGGTCTTCGCCTGAAAAACGACCTCGGTGAAGCCTGCCTGATACACTTGTCCGCTTGTGGGATTAAGGGTAAAGGTGCTTCCGCTGCCGATCGTCGGATAAATATAATCGGTGCTGGCCATATTCACGATCTCCGCATTACCGCCCAGAAATTCCTGCCACTCCCATTTCCAGCCTTCGGAAGTGGTTTTGTTGACAAGCAACTTGCCGGGTTCATGAAATTCAAGGGACAAATTTTCCCATTTCCCCAAAAACGCACCGGATGAAAGGTGCACGATCAATCGGCAGGTAATATAATCTCCAAGATCCGTTGCATCTTGTTCAATGCTCAGGATCTCTACGGGTTTATAGCCGCTGACGGTGGCGTTGCAGGACACCATCAGATTATTCCCGTGTTCTCCGAGCGCTCTTCCATAAATCTTTTGACTGAAGCTAATCTTACGGGTTTCCTGTGTGCCGATAGACAGCTTGATCTTTGCATTTAGATCATTGTCCTTACTTTCGTTGACGAGGAGAATGTTCGCGTCACGCTCATGATGGGCGGCGGCCGGCG
This sequence comes from Fidelibacterota bacterium, assembly GCA_028718545.1. Classification (GTDB taxonomy): domain Bacteria; phylum Fidelibacterota; class Fidelibacteria; order Fidelibacterales; family Fidelibacteraceae; genus M50B103. Next base: position 35,249 of record JAQULT010000013.1, read on the forward strand.
TTTTTATGAGAGAGCAGTAGGCATTTTGGTTAGGCAGAATCTCACAAACGTATTCATGATCGACATACAAAAAGGCACGGATACCATCCGGAAGTTCAAGTGGCTCGATCTTGAGAAGGGAAGGCAGCTCGCTGTTTTCGCTTACACCGACCTTAATGATGCGCGCGGAAAGATGCGGCAGTTTTTGAGCGAAAGAAGCGCTGTTCTCACGAAAATTGAGTAAATAGTTGTTTTCCCATTCAAACGAATTGGATTTTATCGTCGGGCGGTAATCCAGGGCCATCGGAGTATAATAACCCTGGTATGCCCAGCGGATATAATCGGAATATTCCCTGCCGATCCCCACGCCCTGCAGTTCGTCTTTGATATAGGTGTCCAGGATGGTTCGGAAATAGGAGCTTGTCGTCTCCCCGCCAAGGATGATCAGGCGGGCAATGTCGGCCTTGCTGCCATAACGGTGATTGGCAAGGTAGGATAAAAAACCGCCGGCAATGTACCACTCGGGATCCGTTCTGCAGTCATCCCATGCAAGGTGAAGTTGATCTTCGAGCCCCTTTTTCGTATAGTCATCCGATTCATAGAATTCCAGATTTGACCACACCATGCGGTCCGCCTGAGTCGCCGTGGCCTCAAGCCACCATTTAGTTGTTACAACATTTGTCAGAATCAGGGGAATAGCTGCGGTAGTAAAAACATAATAATAATCCTGAGAAATATGGAGCAATTCATGAGCGCAAGCCGAAGGGAGCGCCTTCAGGGCCGAACGCGACACTGTCCCACCGCTGCAATGGTTGCTGATATAAATGCTTCCGCGTGCGGTGCTTTGTCCGTCATCGCTTCCCAGGTCAGTTACCCAAACGTCAATTTTTGAGCTGGGAAGTTTAAGGTTTTTGGCTTTAAACGCATCATAGGCCTGGTCAAGATAGTCACACATGTCCTGGATATACAGGGGATCGTAAAGGTTATCCGAATAGTCCCGCGGACGGTAGTCCGCATCCGCTATCGGCGCGTTTGCCCCGGAGGAACACCAGTAAATATTAAAATGCCGGCTGCTTGTCCAGTCCGTATAGCCGTGCAGTGTCCAGGGGGAAAGCTTTGTAAGATGCTTAGTCTCAAAGCTTACGGTGTGGGCGGCGCTATCGACAACTACACTATCAAAAAGGGACCAGCGCTCCCAGTCGTCCCGGTACCAGGCTGCTCCGATCTTATTGGGAATGTTCCATGGAAGTACCAGCGAGCTGTCGTAATACAGCGTTATCTTCAAGGGGATATCAAAGGAACTTCCCGAGCTCATTTCTACATTATAGATGTCGTTGAAATGGCGGGTCTCGTCTTGCAGCAGATCCTCATCGTCCGGTTTGTAGATGCGCAGGATGGTCCCCTCCGGTACGGCATTCGGAGGAATCTCAACCCGGATTTTTCCGCCGAGTGCTATCACGACCGCCGTATCCGTGCCGGGGATCTCGATCTCCAGCAGCTTCTTTCCCTTTGCTAGTTCCGGGAACAGTACGTCGCAGGAAAAGAAAAAAAGCAGCGTTATAACGAAAAGAAGAATGTTTGAAAATTTCGAAATGTTTTTTTTCATTTTTCACTCCCTGTTCCCGAACATATCGGGGAAAGAAAATCATTTCATAATAAATTAGGATTACACTTCCCGAAGCAGCAGACACCGCAACAGGTTATGCGTTCCGTCAAGCATTCATGATAAAGCACCGCCTCGCGATGCAGAACAAAAATTTACCAGGTATAATACAGTTAATTAAATATAATGAATTTTATGAAAAACAGGAATACAATTTTACATGCGGTAAGTTTATGCTAATACCTGAGAGACTGCGCGCCCAGGACAAACTCATAGATATGCCCCGCGGCATTCCAGGCGACAGGCAGCCAAACCAGGTTGATCAGCGCAAGAATGCCATAGGTCAATACGGTATCGGGCCAGATACTTTGCGGGAAGGCCAGAAGATAGGAAACAATAAACACATCCACTTCAAACAGAAAAATTCCCAGCCGCGATCCGCGTGTGATCTCTGCGCTTTGCCGTAAGGTTTTGATCGCCGGGATCTCTTTGTCGATCAGAAGGTATTCCGCAAAATAAAATGCCAGCAACAGCAGAAGACCGGGAACAATAAAGAGCAGCAGACCAAGACCGACAAGCAGATACTTCAGCAGCATCAGACCCAAATACGCCGGGAAGAGGCGGATCTTGCGCTTCATATAGGGCAGAATCGCCTCTCCGCGCAGCACGGCCAGCACCAGTGTGACAACAAAAAAATTCAGACAAAGTGCCAAAAGAAGGAAAGCCCCCATCCACGATAAAATATCGAAGGAAAGATATTCCCAGGACCGTTCCAGCATCAGGATCTCGTCAATCCCCGCCGCTTTCAGTTTGATATTGGCTGCGATATCCGAGAAGGACAGCAGGAGCGTCAGGAATGCAAAAGCCCAGAGGTGTTTTTGCATTTTTTGCCAGCCGTAACGGAACGCGGGAAGAAGGGTGAACATAAAAATTCCTTTTTTTCTGCCGAGAAGATATGGTAAATTCTCTTAAAACAGGAGGAAAAAATGCACGAATTCACCTTACATATTCCCACGAAATTTGTTTTTGGCAACGGTGCTTTTCAGCGTGCCGGCAAAGAAATAAGAAAAAAAGCCGAAAAAGTCCTGATTGTCTGTTCTTCCGGCAGTGTCATCCGGCTCGGACATCTGGATGCGCTGCTAAACCAGTTTGAGGTGGCGAGGGTGCGTGCAGATGTATATGACAAGGTCATGCCCAATCCGCGTGTATCGATGATCGATGCCGGCGGTCGGCTGGCAAAGACCCTGCACGTTGATGCCATCGTCGGTTTTGGCGGCGGCTCCGCCATGGATGCCGCAAAGGGCGTTGCTGTTGTTGCCAGGAATGATGCATCTATCTGGGATTACTGTGCCGGGCAAAAAACCACGCACCAATCCCTGCCGGTTATCTGCATCCCCACCCTGAGCGCAACCGGTTCGGAAGGCAATGCTTTTGGCGTGGTGACACATGACGAGACCCTGGATAAAAGCGGTTTTGTCTGTTACGGCGCACGCCCGGTGCTCTCGATCATTGACCCGGAACTGACCCTTTCCGTGCCGCGGGACTATTTGCTGGACGGGGCGGTCGATATCATAACCCATGCAACGGAAGCTTATTTTTCTTCCCGGCACGAAGGCGTTTTAAACGATAAAATGTCCCTGTCCATCACGGCCACCGTTCTAGAAATGTTGGAGCGTTTAATAAAAGATCCCGCGGACGCCGATGCGCGGGCCGCTTTTGCCTGGGCATCTACCGTTGCGCTGATCGGCATTAACGAGTCCGGCCGCGAAGGGCCGCATACCATTCATGTGATCGAACACGCTCTCAGCGGCATGTTCGATATCTCGCACGGACGCGGACTGGCCCTGATCTTCCCGAAATATCTGACAATGTTCAAAACGGTAATTGCGGACAGGCTGATCCCCTTCGGTCGCATTTTTGACCCGGCCGCGGGAACGCCCGAAGAAGGAATCGCCGCATTTACTCAATGGCTGAAGTCTATCGGCCGTGATTTAAAATTTGCCGATCTGGGAATAGCGGAAACAGCAATCCCGGCGCTGGCGGACTCGGTGCTTCGGGTTGCGGCTAACCGCCACGGTCAGATCAGCGCACCGGCACCAATGGGAAAAAAAGAAATCGAAGCGCTTTACCGTATGTGCCTCTGATCCTTACGGAAAGATGAAAATAAAAAAGGGCAGTACAAAGACCGCCCTTTTGCCGTATCGGAATATATGTAATTATTTCTTCGTTCTGGCTTTTACGGGTTTTGCCGGATGCGTGGCGGTGAAATCCTTTTCAACCTGCTTGTTGATCACGTATTTTTGCTGAAGAATGGTCAGCAGATTAAAGACCAGATAATAAAGCACCAGCCCCGAGGGGAATTGATAAAACAGGAAGAACATCATGGCAGGCATCAGCCAGAGCATCATTTTTTGCTGCTGTGCCTGCTGCGGATTTGCCGCCGCTCCGCTTCCGGACATTTTTTGCTGAATGACCATGAGGACGGTCATCAAAATGGGAAGTACATTGAATTCCGAGCCAAGCAGAGGGATATTAAAACCAAAATTGAACAGCGCATCCGGAGCGCTGAGGTCTTTCATCCAAAGCATGAAAGGCGCAGCACGGAATTCGATCGCGGTACGGAAGACAATAAACAAACCGTACAGCAAGGGGAGCTGCAGAAGCATCGGAAGGCAGCCGCCCATGGGATTGACCTTCTCTTCCTTATATAATTCCATGGTCTTTTGCTGAAGAACTTCCTTATTGTTCTTGTATTTCTGCTGCAATTCCTGGAGCTTGGGCTGGATCATCTGCATGCGTTTCATCGAAGCATAACTCTTGTGGGTAAGCGGATAGGTTGCGATCTTGACCACCAGTGAAATGATCAGGATAACGACACCGTAGTTGGGGATAAGGCGGTAGAAGAATTCCATCAGCCAGTGCAGGGCGATCGAAAAGGGCTTAATAATGCGGCCGCCCCAGTTCATGGTCTTTTCAAGACCGAGACCATAGGAGGCCAGCAGCTTTTTTTCGGCAGGCACAAGGCCGATCCTGAAACTGTCTTCATGATAATTGCTTTTATTCAGCGGCATATCAATGCGGGCATATAGGTCGCGCCCGTCTTTAAGCCGGGTCAGCGCGAGTTCCGAACGTACGCCCTTGTTATTCAGAGGAACAATAAAGCCGGAAAAATATTTGGACTTGAAAATGACCCAGTCGGTCTGTCCGTCGGTATTCAGGGTCTTGCGTTCATCCACCTTGGCTTTTTGCATTTCGATCTTTGCCAGGGTCGCGCCCATTTGTGCAAAAACGCCGCTGTACATAATATCATCAGCGGGGTTTTTTTCGGTAATGGCAAAGCCGTCTTCCCAGACAATGCCGTAGCGCAGTCCGCTCAGCCGCTGAAGATAATCGGAGAACATCAGGTCCAGTGTAAAATCATAACGGTCCGGGAAAAAGGTAAATTTTCTTTCAATACGGATGCCTTCGGGTGTCAGGGCCAGGAAACGCAGGGATCTTTGCCGGTCGATCCGCAGAGTATCCCCGTGCTGCATGGATCCGATTTCGGGACAGTCAAAGGAGAGAGATTCCAGCGAGGAGACATCCTGATAAATATTCGTATACACAATATTGAGATTGGCAGCCTCGCTTTCGCGAAGCAGGACCAAAGGTTCCCCGTTCAAATCCCGATAGTCAAAAAGCGTATAGCCGCGCACCGTTCCGCCGCCGAGATTGGAAAGGGTCAGCGCATATTTGTCCGTCAAAACGACGACTTCTTTGACATCCGCGGTATTACGGGGCTGTATTTCCATGACCGGTTTAACGCGTTCCTGCGGGACTTCCGGTAATGCGGCACTTTCGCTGACGCGGCTTTCCGTCTGCCGGGGTGCATTTTCATCTACGGGATTCAGCCAGCGCTGATAATAAGGCATAAAGACGATAATAATACCGATAACGACAAATGCCAGGATGGTTTTTTTGTCCAAAATGATCTCCTTTAGTGATGTTCCCGCCGGGGGACCGGATCATAGCCACCGGGATGCAGGGGATGGCATTTCAGGATCCGTTTAATGCTGAGCATGGATCCCTTCAGGACTCCATGTTCCACCAGGGCTTCGTAACTGTAATGCGAACAACTGGGATAAAAACGGCAGCTGCGGGGTTTGTAAGGGGACAGGGCCCGCTGATAAAAACGGATCAATGCTAATAAAATTCGTTTAATCATGCTGTAATTGTATCCGGATATCACTTTCGATGCCGCACAGGGAATCCGATTCCGGAAAACGTTTTATAATAAGGCCGTAAATACGTTCAGGGGAAAAATGATCTTTATTGCGCCGGTAGGTTTCCCGAAGATAGCGCTTCCCGCGATTCCGGATAACCGCACCTTTTACATGGCGCGCAACGGTAAAGAGGATCTGCCGCTTTTCTGCCGGAAGTGATACGATATTGACGTAGCGCCCCTTGTTCCATTCCCCTTTTTCAAATAAGCGCGAGATCGCTTTTTTATCTTTCAGGATCTCGGATTTTCTTAAACGCGCATTCATTCATCCGAAACGGTAAGGCGTTTACGCCCCTTTTTCCGCCGGGCAGCCAGAACAGCGCGGCCGGTAGCCGTCTGCATCCGCTTCCGGAAGCCATGTTTGTTTTTCCGCTTTCGATTGCTGGGGTAATATGTTTGCTTCATGTTTTCTCCTTAAACAGTTCGTTCCGATAAAGCCTTGAAATATGTGGGATATTCGACGGAAAAGCAACGGTTTTTTTATACATATTCGGGCGATCTTTGGATAATAAATATAAAACCAGACAGGCGAAATATACAATCAAAACGAAAAGGAAACGGAAAATCTAAAAATATTTCACAAAATTATAGAAATTTATCAAAGACGATTAAGCGCTTATTTCCTGAAGAAAAGGACTGTTTTAGGAAAAAAGATAAAAATATTTTTATAAAAATGAAAAAAAAGCTTGCACTTTATCTGTAATGGTGTTATACTTATGTAGAACACCGGAATAGGGAAGCCGGTAGGAAAGGAAAGCGAAGGCATATGGGCATCAACTTTGACAGTGAACGCGCGATCTACCTGCAGCTGGCGGACCAGATCC
>JAQULT010000014.1:0-38406 GCA_028718545.1 Fidelibacterota bacterium
CTCACCCATGCAGGATCGGTAAAAGCAGAAGTGGCTAAAATGATTGCAGAAGAGCGCTATGAAGCATTTGATAAAAAGAGAAAAATCACAGAAGCAAAAAAAGCGGATGAAGAGGATTTGAAAGAATTAGAAGAAATGGAAAAAAGATTGCTCAATAAAAAAGACGGTAAAGATAGATGATGTTAATGCTCAACCAAAGAAACCGCCTCCGCGCGTCCGGTGCTTCAAAGTATAACGTTTTCCTTTGACCAATCTTCCTAACTTCCGATCTTCTGAATTCCGTCTACTGACTACTGTCTACCGGCTGCTTACTTCCGATCTTCCGCCTGTCCGCCGTAGTCCCGATTGGTCGGGACGAAGCAGAACTTCCTAACTTCCGATCTTCTGAATTCCGTCTACTGACTTCTGACTTCCGATCTTCCGCCTGTCCGCCGTAGCCCCGATTGGTCGGGGCGAAGGCGGGGCTTCTGACTTCTGATTTCTTCAGAATATAATCCTTTTTCCCGTTCACCACATCGGCGTCGATCGTGACCTTTACGACATTTTTCATATCCGGCGCGCGGTACATCAGGTCCAGCATCACGTTTTCCATCACGGCCCGCAGGGCGCGGGCGCCGGTCTTGCGTTTCATTGCCAGTTGAATGATCGCCTGCAGCGCATCTTCGGTCAGTTCCAGTTCCATGCCTTCCTGCCTGAGCAAAAATTGGTACTGTTTGATCAGGGCGTTTTTCGGTTCCGTCAGAATGCTGATCATGGCGCTTTCGTCAAGCTCGTTCAGGCTGGTCAGTACCGCCAGGCGGCCCACCAGTTCCGGAATAAAACCGTACTGGATCAGGTCTTCGGGACTGATCTCCGCCAGCAGGGCATTTTTGTCGAGCGTTTTACCGCTCTGCTGCTTTTCGCCGAACCCGATCTCTTTTTTCCCGATGCGTCTGGCGATCACGTCCTCGATACCGTCAAAGGCGCCGCCGCAAATGAACAGGATGTTCCGGGTGTCTATGTGGACCATCTTGGCTTCGGGATGCTTGCGGCCGCCTTTCGGAGGAACATGGGCGATGGTGCCTTCCAGGATCTTGAGCAGGGACTGCTGCACGCCCTCGCCGCTGACATCGCGGGTAATGGAAGGATTGGCGGATTTGCGGGCGATCTTATCCAGTTCATCCAGGTATACAATGCCGTATTCCGCTTTTTTCTCATCATAGTCGGCGGCCTGCAGGAGGCGTACCAGAATATTCTCGACGTCCTCGCCCACATAGCCGGCTTCGGTCAGGACCGTGGCATCGGCGATGGCAAAAGGGACCTGCAGCTGCCGGGCCAGGGTCTGGGCGATCAGCGTTTTGCCGGTTCCCGTCGGTCCCAGCATGAGGATATTGCTTTTATCGATCTCAATATCGGGATTGGATAAATGGTTGTTAATGCGTTTATAATGATTATAAACCGCCACGGACACCATGCGCTTTGCGTTTTCCTGTCCGATCACATAGCGGTTCAGCTCCTTATGGATCTTTGATGGTACCGGGAGTTTCTTTAAATGAAACTCCTGTGCTTGTTCCCGCTCTTTTTCTTTTTCATTCAGCTGCAGAATTTCCCCGGCAGTCTGAATACAGGAATCGCAAATATAAGTATCTTCGAAAATCCCGTGGATAAGCATCCCGGTCTCATTTTCCGGCCGGCCGCAAAAATGACATATTTTATTGTTCTTCGGCATTATTTCTTCTTCTTGATGATGGTATCGATCAGTCCGTACTTTATGGCTTCATCCGCTGACATGAAAAAATCCCTTTCGGTGTCTGCCTGGATCTTCTTCAGCGTCTGTCCGCTTTTTTCCGCAAGGATCTTATTCAGCTGTTCACGCAGGTACAGAATCTCTTTGGCATGGATCTCGATATCGCTGGCCTGTCCCTGGGCGCCACCAAGGGGCTGATGCAGCATCATGCGTGCGTTCGGCAGTGCCATGCGCTTGCCTTTGCTTCCCGCGGCCAGCAGCACCGCCGCCATGGATGCAGCCTGTCCGACGCAGATCGTGACAATATCCGGCTTGATATAATTCATGGTATCATAGATCGCCAAACCGGCCGTGATCACGCCGCCCGGGGAGTTGATGTATACATTGACATCCTTGTCCGGGTCTTCGGCTTCCAGGAACAGCAGCTGGGCGATGACCAGCGAACTGAGATCGTCATTGATCTCGCCGTTAATAAAAACAATACGTTCTTTCAGCAGGCGCGAGTAGATGTCGTAAGAACGTTCTCCCCTGCCGCTGTTTTCGATGACCATTGGAATCAGGTTCATTTTCCCGGCTCCTTGATACGCATCATGCGGGTTATTTTTTTATTCTTGATCTTTGCGTGGGATTTGATATGTTCAAAGATCTTGCGGTTGACGATATCGTCGTGCAGCTGGTTCCGGACCTGCGGGGACTGATAGTATTTGCCGTAGGTATCCCGCAATTCCGCATTGACATCCTTTAGCATTTCGTCGATGCGGGCATTGATATCCTCGTCGCTGACCTCGAGTTTTTCATCGCGGACAATGCGGTTCTTGACCAGCTGCCATTTCAGGCTCTTTTCGGCCGTATCGCCGTACTGTTCCAGAACGGCGGTTTTGTCCAGTTCCGGAGCGGAAGGATAGCGTTTGCGGATATCCTCATAGATGGCGTTGGCGTGTTCATTCACCACGGAGCGCGGCAGCGACAGGTCTTTCATTTTGTCGATAAAATGATCGGCGATGTCTTCTTCGATCTTGTGTGCCGCCTGGCCGTTCCAGTAATCTTCGAGTTCCTTGCGTATCGTAGCTTTCAGCGCATCCAAGTTCTCGGTGTCCGGATTGACGGTTTTTGCAAATTCATCGTTGAGTTCCGGCAGCACATGTTCCTCGACTGCAGTGACCGCGATGCGATAAAGGTGTTCGTGATCGTGATCCTTATCCGGGGATTTCATGCGAATGTCCCGGGTTTCACCGGCTTTGACACCCAGCAGCTGTTTCAGCGCTTCGCCTTCGAAAGGGGCTTTTCCCAGAATAATACGGGTATCTTCGGATTCGTTGATGATCTCCGTTTCACCGTGGATTTCCTGAATGTTGGCGATCAGGTGCTGACCTTCTTTTGCGCCGCTTTCCACCGGGGTCACTTCCGCGGCATTTTCGCGCAGGCGTTGCAGGTATTCTTCCACGTCCGCATCGTCGATCTGGTGCTGATGGTTTTCCAGGCTGATATGATCCTTGTATTTCGGTAAATCCCAGTCGGGCATGACCTCGAATTTTACCGAGATCTTCAGCGGATCGCCCTTTTTAAAATTCCAGTCGAGAATTTCGGGTTCGTTTACCGGAAGCAATTTTTTTTCTTTCAGCGCTTCGCCGTAGTAATCGGAAAATTTTTCATTGATAAAATCCAGGTCAATCTGCGGACCGTAGCGTTTTTCGATCAGCGAAAGCGGCACTTTCCCCTTGCGGAATCCCGGAAGGGCGATATCTTTGGCAAACTTGCGGGTAAATACGGCATAATCGCTTTCCATTTCCGTCCAGCTGCGTTCGATGTGCAATTCCCGTTCAACAGGACTGATAATTTTCACGTCAATATTCACAAAATTCTCCTTTTTGTTTCAGCCGCCTAATATACAATGGGACGGAAGAAAAAGCAATTGTCAATGGACAATCCCCAAAGGACCGGTCCGGAGAGGCAGGATCCGGGCGCGTAGCTGTGTGGTCTGATTTTTGGAAGAAATTTCAGTCTTTTTCTTCAAGATGTGCAAGAACCTCTTCGGCGATATCGGGATAGAGCCTCCGCATGCAATCGGGGCAGATCCCGTGCGATATGCGCTCGCCGATCAAAGCGAAAATATTGTCCCGCAAAGCGATCCATTCCGTATTTGCTTTCTTGATCCGGTAGCAGATACTGCAGATCGTCAGGAAAGAGTACGCTCCGTCTGCGGAAGATGCGGAACGGTTAAAGACGGCGATCAGGGCATCGATATCGGTACCGCGCTTTGATTCCCGGCCCAGATCGATCACAATGCCGCGAATCTTTTTCGGCTTCCCTTCCGCATCCCTTTGCGTGACAATACCGCGATCCATGAACCATACATAGTAGCCGCCCCGGGTCCGGATACGGTAATCGATCTGATACAGCTTTGTCTTTCCTGACAGTACATTCCGCATTGCATCCATGGTTTTTTCATAATCGTTGGGATGTACCAGCTCCGTAAAACCCTGATACCCTTTTCCCTTAAAATATTCAGGATCATAATCCAGCATCCGGGCTTTCAGGTCGTTATGGATCACTGTATTTTTTGAGATATCCCATTCCCACCAGGCGAATTCGGATTCCTGCAGGATCTTTTCCCAGGCTTCTTTGTAAGTGTCCATTTGTACCCCTTTTGACAGGTTTTCCCGATTATAAGAAAATTATCGGTCTTTACCCGAATATTTTTTTATTTTCTGACCGCCGGAATTGCGACGTTTGCCACCCGTATATCGTCAATGACAAAATAGCAGGCGGGGTCCAGTCTCCGGATTTCGCGCGTAACCGCTGCGGTTTTTTTCCGTTTCAGCTGAACAAAGAGCAGGTCAATGCGGCCGTCGCGGCCTTTCCCCTCGATCTCCGTCACCCGGTAGCCAAGATCGCGAAGATGCGTGGCAATGACCGCACCATTCACCGTAAAAATGCGAAGGACCTGATCCCCGATCTTGAAAAGGCGGTCAATGCTCATGCCGACAAAGGTCCCGCATGCAAATCCCAATGCAAACGCAATGATGGTCATGGGTGACGACAATTCCGACAGCACCCTGGATACGGCATAGACCCAGATAAGGGCCTCTACGAAGGAGAATACAACAGCCGGCAGACGTTTTTCCTTTATTACCATGACATGACGCAGGGTGCCCAGCGAGACGTCACAAACGCGGGCGAAGAAAATGATCAGCAATAACTGAATGCTTTCCAGAGTAAACATACGCAACTCCTCAATCAATGATAAAGGTTATGGGATGCGGGGATTCCCGCAAAGTGATTTCCGGCGGAATTCAGGCTTTCAGCGATTTTCCCAGATCTACCATTTCGATAGCGTTCAACAGCGCATTCCAGCCCTTGTTGCCCGCTTTGGTCCCGGCACGTTCCAGCGCCTGTTCGATGGTGTCGCTGGTGATCACGCCAAAGATGACCGGTTTTCCGCTTTCCAGAGAAACGCGCGCAACGCCCTTGCTGACCTCGGCGGCCACGTAGTCAAAATGCGGCGTGGCTCCCCGGATCACCGCGCCCAGGCAAACGACGGCATCGTAGCCTTTTGCGGCGCTCATCTGTGCAGCAAGCGGAATTTCAAAGGCGCCCGGCACCCAGATCACATCCAGATCGGCACCGCTCCCGCCGTGGCGCAGAAAGCAGTCTTCGGCTCCGGCCAGCAGTTCTTTGGTGATCAGGTCATTGAAACGCGAGACCACCAGCGCGATCTTCATCCCCTTTGCGATGAGTTTTCCTTCGAATTGTTTCATCGTTTATTCCTTTCTGTCTTTATTGCCGTTTAATATCAAATGTCCCATCTTGTCCCGTTTTGTCTCCAGATAGGATTGATTGTTTCGTGTCGGTGCGGTTTCCAGCGGGACCCGTTCCACGATCTCCAGATCATAGCCCGAGAGTCCGACGATCTTTTTGGGATTATTGGTCATCAGGCGGATCTTCCGTATTCCCAGGTCCTTGATGATCTGAGCGCCGGCACCGTAATCGCGCAGATCTGCCTGGAAACCGAGACGGATATTCGCTTCGACGGTATCCAGTCCCTGATCCTGCAGTTCATAGGCCATGATCTTATGTTTCAGTCCGATCCCCCGCCCTTCCTGTCGCAAATAGATCAGCGCGCCGCGGCCTTCTTCGGCGATCTTTTTCAGCGCGGCGTCCTTTTGCTCTCCGCAGTCACAGCGTGCGGAATGGAAAACATCCCCGGTAATGCATTCGGAATGCATACGAAGCAGTACCGGCGTAGCGGGATCAAATTCCCCCATGGTCACGGCCATGTGTTCTTTATTGTCAACCAGATCGCGGTACAGCGTCAATTTAAAATCCCCGTAGGCATTGGGGAAATTCACGGTAGTCACCTTTTCAATAAAGCGTTCCTTCTTGCGCCGGTAGCGTATCAGATCCTCGATGGCAAGGATCTTCAATCCGTGTTTTTCCGCAAAAGCCCGGAGCTGCGGAAGGCGCATCATGGTGCCGTCATCGGCCATGATCTCGCACATCAGCGCTACGGGACGCAGGCCGGCAATGCGGCAGAGGTCGACGGAAGCCTCGGTGTGTCCGGTGCGGCGCAGTACGCCGCCATTTTTAGCCACAATGGGAAAAACATGACCCGGCCGGCCAAGTTGCTTCGGATCGCTGTGCGGATCCGTCAGTACGGCAAAAGTTTTGGCTCTGTCCGCCGCCGAGATCCCGGTTGTGGTTCCCTGCAGCGCATCCACGCTCACCGTGAAGCGCGTACAATGCAGGGAGGAATTCTCTCCGGCCATTTCGTGCAGCTCCAGGCGCCCGGCGACAGCCTCGTCCACCGCCGCACAGATCAGTCCGCGCCCCTCTCTGGCGGCAAAATTTACCGTAGCCGCCGTTACGAATTCCCCCGCCTGAATCAGATCTCCCTCATTCTCCCGCAAGGGATCGTCCACAACAATGATCATTTTGCCTTTCCGGATCTCTTCAAGCGCTTCTTCCACCGTGCTGAGTTTGAGTGTTTCTTCCATCTTTTTCCTTACCAGCGGTAACCCCATTTTTTTAAAAGTTCTTCGGTTAAATTCTGATTGGCTTTGATTTGACGGACAATATACTTGCCGATGATATCCGTTTCAATATTGACCTTGTCGCCCTTCCGCAGACCGCCCAGGGTGCTGTGCTCAAGGGTATAAGGGATCAGCGCAACACTGAATTGCCGTCCTTCTGCCTTAACCAGGGTCAGACTGACACCGTCGATGGCAATACTGCCTTTTTCGACCATCATGGCGCTGAGATCTTCTTCGGTCTCGAAAGTCAGGATCTGGCTTTTGCCCTCTTTTTCGCGGGAACGCAGTGTTGCCGTGGTATCGACATGCCCCTGTACAAGATGTCCGTCAAAGCGTCCCGTTGCAGGCATCCCGCGCTCGAGATTGACGGTGAATCCTTTTTTCCAGAGCGGGATCGTGGTTCTGGAGAGGCTTTCCCGCACCGCATCCACTTCAAAGTATTGTTCTGTCCTTTCCACGACGGTCAGGCAGATGCCGTTCACGGCAACGGAGTCATCGATCCTGAGTTCAGCAGCAAGCGACGGCGCCGCTATCCGGATCCGTGCCGTTCCCTGTTCGTGTTTTATTGCGGCAATCCTGCCGATATTTTCCACAATTCCGGTAAACATCAATTATCTCCCGTGTAGTGTTTCAATTTTCCGCTAAAGTGCATATCGGTCCCGCTTTGCTCCCATTGGACATCAAAGAATTCCCGGGCATCCGGCATCAGCCGCGGGGGGAATTTCATAAAGGGCAGGCCGCTGCCTAACAGGCGCGGAGCGATGAAAAGCTCCAGGCGGTCGATGGCATCTTCCGCAGCCAGCAGGGAATGGGTAGCAGCGCCGCCTTCGACAAGAACGGCATGAATACCGTAAGAGCCAAGTTCGCGCAGGCCTTCCAGGAGTCCCGCAGTGCCCGCTTCCTTTACCCGGATAAGCCGGACAGCGTTCTTTTCCATGCCTGCCTGCCAGTCTTTTTCGCAGTGTTCTCCGCAAATGAGCAGAACAGGTGCAAGTCCGGCGCTGCGGACTAGCTTTGTCTCCGGGGACAGACTGCCGCGGGGATCGTAGATCACACGAAGCGGGTGATCGCCTTCGGCATCGCGGACCGTCAGTTCGGGATCGTCCGCCGTGACGGTACCCATACCGACCAGTACCGCATCATATTCGGCGCGCATGCGGTGCACTATACGCCGGGATTCGGGACCTGTGATCCATTTTGAATTTCCCCGGCTGTCCGCCATGAACCCGTCCAGGGTTATTGCAGCTTTTGCGCAAATATAGGGAAGGCCCTTTGTCATCATTTTAATGAAGGGCTGGTTAAGAGATTCGCATGCTTCCCGCAGGATATTTCTATGGACCTTTACGCCTGCATCTTCCAGCGCTTTAATTCCCTTCCCGGCTACCATCGGGTTCGGGTCCCGCATTCCCACGAACACTTCCGAAATTCCCGCTGCGATGACCGCATCGGTACAGGGCGGTGTTTTTCCGTAGTGGCAGCAAGGTTCCAGCGTAACGAACATCTGTGCGCCGTGCAGATCCGTAGCGGCATCCCGGATGGCATTGATCTCCGCATGCGCGGCGCCGTAGCGTTCATGCCGACCCCGTCCGATCAGCTTTCCGTTCCGGACGATCACAGCCCCGGTCCGTGGATTGGGCGAAACGCGCGTTTTCCCGGCCAGGGCTTCCCGCAATGCCTGCCGCATCCAATCTTCGATGCCGTGTTTTTCACTGTGCATAAAAAAAACCCCGCGTCAAACGGGGATTCTGCAAGCGTCTTCTCCCATCCGGACTATACCGTCGGCGACTGAATTTCACAGTCTCTGCACGCAGAAAATGCTGTTCTTGCTTTCGTGCGCGCTCGCGGGCTATGACCGCCGGCAGGGAAATGCTCCCTTCCCCGAAGACCTCCTATTATAGGAAATATTTCTGCGATTTTCCACTAGAATTTGCAGTTCTTTATAAAAACGTCAAGTACGCTTGAAACGCTTGTCCAGTTCTTCCAGGGTCAGATTGACGACAGTCGGCCGGCCGTGGGGACAGGCGTAGGGCGACTCCGTCTGAAAGAGCTGGTCTACCAGGTTCTGCATTTCTGCCGCCTCCAGGGGATCGCCGGATTTGATGGCCGCTTTGCAGGCGTAGGATGCCGCCATATTGTAGAGCTTGTTCGGGCGGGTTTCGCGGCGTTCGCGGTAATAATCCAGGATCTCCAGGACCACCCTGCCCTCATCGATGGAACGCAGGTCCGCGGGAACCGCTTCGATCAGCATGGTATTCTTCCCGAAAGCCCGCAGGGAAAAACCCAGTTTTTCAAAGGCGTCCAGCACGTCGGCCAGCAGGGAGAAATCATCGGGCGACAGTTCCAGGCTGACGGGGAACAGCAGCTGCTGACCGGCTTGGGCGGAAGCGCCCGAAAAGGTCTTCAGCGCTTTTTCAAAGAGAATGCGTTCATGCGCCGCATGCTGATCGATCACGATCACGGCCGAAGCGATCTGGGCAAAGATGTACTTATTGTGCGCCTGCCACAGGGAGATCGCGGAACGGCGCGCTTCCGGAACGGCGGCAGTATCGATAAGGTTCTGATTGAACTGTTCAATGCGTTTTGTCAGCGGGTGTTCTTCCGGCAGCGGCGGCGGAGGCGGCAGCGGCCGGTTCCCCGGAAAGATCTGCTGCTGCGAATTCCGGTTCTCCTGCGGCCGGTATGCGGGCGGATTGAAGACCGGCGAAGGCGGCGCCTCCCCCATGCCCGGCACGACCCGCAGGTTATCCCGCAATACGGAAAAGACGGTATTCCGGATAAAATGGTACACCTGCCATTCGTTGCGGAACTTGATCTCGGTCTTCTGCGGATGGACATTCACATCAATATCGCCGGGGGAAAGCTGAAGCTTCAGCACAAAAAAGGGATATTCCCCCCGTTCGATCATGGGCGCAAAGGCATTGTATACGGCCGAATTCATAAGCCGGTCGTTGACCAGGCGGTCATTCACAAAAAGATACTGCTCCCCGCTCTTATTGCGGACCAGGTCAAGGCCGCCGACGAATCCCGTGATCTTGTGCGCCCCGTCCGCGTTTTCTACCGGAATAAGCTTTTGCATGTAATGCGGCGAAAAGACATCCGTGATCCGCTGTTTCAGATCGGCGGGTTCTAAAATGAAGATCTCCCCATCATTGGAGTAAAGCTTAAAGCGCAATTCCGGGTAACCCAGGGCAAAGCGGCGCACCGTATCCACAATGTGCCGGTATTCCGTATTGGGGGATTTTAAGAATTTTCGCCGTGCAGGCGTATTGTAAAAGAGGCGGCGGACCGTTATATGGGTCCCCGGCTGCATGGGAAGCGGTTCTATACCCTGTATTTCCCCGCCATTGATATTCAGTTTCCGTCCTTCGCTGCCGCCTTCCGGACAGGAACGCGCCTCTACCATTGCGACCGATGCAATACTGGGCAGGGCTTCGCCCCGGAATCCCAGCGTGCGGATATTCTCCAGGTCATCCACATTGGCGATCTTGCTGGTCGCATGCTGTTCAAAGGCCAGTAATAGATCGTCTTCCTGCATGCCGGCGCCGTTGTCCACGACCCGGATCTCATCTTTGCCCCCGTTGACAATGGATACCAGAATTTCGGTCGCGGACGCATCGATGGCATTTTCCATGAGTTCCTTAACAACCGAAGAAGGGCGTTGCACGACCTCACCGGCAGCAATTTTATTGGCAAGTTGTTCGGATAGTATGCGGATCCCGGGCAAATTTGACTCCTTGTTTTCAATAATAAATTAGGATTTATTGCCGCCATTCACAAAGGAAATGTTCGGCCGCCGGAAATCCCGGAACCGGAATACCGCTCCGTCCCTAAAAGACAAATAGCGCAAATGAACAATACGCGGAATTTATGAAATAATTCTTATAATATGTTGGCATTTATTTAAATATTCCTTATAATTCACACCCAATGGGGTAATTTTTACAGTTTATTGTTAATTCTATGAGCCGGCCATGACAGAAAATATCGGGATCAGTGTACAACAGAAGGAGCGCGAAGCCGCTATCGGCGCTTCGCGACGCATTGTCCTAAAACTCGGGACCAAGGTTTTGCTTTCTCATTACCTGTCCGGGGGCAAGAACGGATATATTCTGCGTTTGATCGACGATATTGCCGAATACCGGAAAAAAGGCTACGAATTTGCGATTGTCAGTTCCGGTGCAGTCGGATTCGGGATGCAGGTTCTGGGACTGGAACTGCGTCCCGGCGATTTGAAGAAGAAGCAGGCTCTGGCATCCATCGGGCAAGCCCTGCTAATGCAGAAATGGAACGAGCTTTTTCGTTCCCGCGGACTGAACACCGGCCAGATCCTGGTAACTTATGATATCATCGAGAACCGCAAGCGCTTTTTACACACACGCGACTGCCTGCTGACCCTGTTCCGCTACGATTCCATTCCCATCATTAACGAGAACGACAGCGTTTCCGTCGATGAATTGAAATTCGGTGACAACGATACGCTGTCCGCCCTGGTTTCCATTCTGATCGACGCCGATCTGCTGGTCTTGTTCACCGATACCGGAGGTCTTTATAAGGGCAATCCCAAACGCCATGCGGGCGCGGAACGTATCGGGTACCTGGACAAGATCGACGATTCCGTATTCAAACTCGTTGAAGACCGGCAGAACGCACATTCCCTGGGCGGTATGCTATCCAAACTGCAGGCGGCAAAACGCTGCACCCAGGGCGGAGCCTCCGTAGTGATCTGTGACGGTATCCGTCCCGATCTTGCCGGTATCCTGGAAGGGCGTGATATCGGCACTTTCATCAAGGCGGACCGGAAATTCCAGAGCAAGCGCAAACGCTGGATCTATTTCAACAGCAAGATCCGCGGCAAGATCTTCGTCGACAAGGGCGCCGAATCCGCCCTGCAGCTGCGCGGAAAAAGTCTCCTGCCCGGCGGTGTGACCGCAGTCGAAGGAAAATTCCCCGAAGGCAGCATGGTCGGTATATACAACGGTGAACAGCGGCTGATCGGCAAGGGGATCACCTATTATGCGAGCGAGAATATTTTAAAGATCAAAGGGCGGCAGACCGGCAGTATCTCAATGAACGAGGTCCCGCGTTTTTATCCGGAGATCATCCACCGCGACAATATGGTCGTGCTTGAAAGAGAGGAATGAAATGACGGTTCGCGAAATGGCCGCAAAGACCCATCAGGCTTATCAGTCCTTTTTAAAGCAGGGATCGTCAGCTATGAAAGACCGGATCCTCGGATCCGTCGCCGAAAAGCTGGATGCCCGGCGCGGACTGCTGATAGCGGAGAACCATAAAGACCTCCTTGCCGGAAAAGAGCAGGGCCTTTCAGCGGCTCTGCTTGACCGGCTGACCCTGAATGAAGCCCGCATCGATGGCATGATCCGCTCCTGCCGGGAGATCATCAGCCTGAATGATCCGGTCGGCAGGATTTACGATATGCATGTGCGTCCGGCCGGATTCCGGGTGGGAAAAATGCGGGTACCCATCGGTGTGATCGGCATTATCTATGAGGCGCGTCCCAATGTAACGATCGAAGCGGCCGCGCTGTGCCTGAAATCGGGGAATGCCGTGATCCTGCGCGGCGGGACCTCGGCTTATTATTCCAACATGGCCCTAGTTTCCGTTTTACAGGAGGCACTGCTTGACAACGGCATTGACAGGCATCTTTTATCCTATCTGGATTCGCGAGAACGCAGTGCCGTGGATGAAATGCTGCAGCAGGACGATCTGATCCACCTGATCATTCCCCGCGGCGGCGAAAGCCTGATCCGCAGCGTGGCAGAAAAATCCCGTATCCCGGTTTTGAAACATTACAAAGGCGTTTGCCATGTCTATGTCCACAAATCTGCGGATCCGGCCATGGCCCGAGCAATCATTCTCAATGCCAAGGTGCAGCGCCCGGGCGTCTGCAATGCCGCCGAGACCCTGCTGGTCGATGCCGCCCTTGCCGAAACCTTCCTACCGGCGGCCCTGCAGGACCTTCAGAAGGCGGGCGTGGAGATCCGCGCCTGCGAACGGACCCGGGACATTTATAGCGAAAAGGTTCTAGCGGCAAGCGAGGAAGATTATTATACCGAATTTCTGGACCTTATCCTTGCGGTGAAGATCGTGGATGACATTGATGCAGCCGTAGATCATATTAACCGTTACGGTTCCGCGCACACCGATGCCATCGTAACCCGCGATATCGATGCGGCAAATACCTTTATCCGTAATACGGACAGCGCCTCGGTGATCGTGAACGCCAGCACGCGCCTGGCGGACGGCGGGGTTTACGGGCTGGGCGCGGAGATCGGCATTTCAACCGATCGTCTGCATGCCCGCGGCCCGATGGGCCTAGAAGAATTGACCAGCTACAAATGGATCGTCCTGGGCGAGGGGCAAATCCGGGAATAGAGCCTTATACCCCGCTTCCTTTGGGAATACACCACCTGAAATACGTTTTATAAATTCATTATTGAAGTAACTTTTTTATAGATCCGGGTTTCTGCACCGGATGGTTCACGGGCCATCCCGAGGAATTCCCAGCCATTGCGTTCGTAATATCCGCAAAGATCGGTCGTAATGAACAGCTCCCGGAAGCCCGCCAGTTCCGCTTCCCTTTCCGCATACCGCATCAGCATGTTCCCCAGCGCCTTGCCGCGTTCCTTCTCTTCGACATACAGTCCGCAGAGCCAGGGATACAGATCATGCCGGCTGACAAAATCGTTCATGATCAGTCCGCAGCAGCCAACGATACACTCCCCCTTCAATAATACAAAGAACTGCGGTATACGCAGGGGCATTTCCCCGGGATGCCGGATGGCGTCCTCGAAAAAGGCATAATTTTCTTTTTTGCCCCATTTTGCGTGATAATAGGCAATGGCTTCTTCGAGCCCGCCGGGATGTTCCTGCATTCTTACAACGCGGTATTGGCCTGTCCGCTGCGGGTTCATTTCTTTCAGATAGTCGGGTTGGGTTTTGGCAAACAAATAACTGTCTCCCATGCTGTCCCCGGATTCGTTGCAGCGGTCCCCGCGCAGCCGGCCTTCAAAGCGGTAGCCGCAGGCGCCGATGACCGCGGCCGAAGCCCGGTTCCGTGTATCGCAGCCCAGCTGTACCCGGTAAAGTCCCAACTCCAGAAAACAGTATTTTTCCAGGATGCACAGTGCTTCCCGCATAAAGCCTTTTCCGGTTGCACTTTTTTTCAGCCAATATCCGATCTCGGCGCTGTGTTTTTCGGATGAAATGTCGAAGGCCTGGATGTTTCCGATATATTCGCCGCTTTCGCGAATAAAGATCCCGTATTCCACCCGCTCGCCTTCAAGGGTCTTGATTTCTTTATTTTTTAAATAATCCAGGACACTTTCGACGGAGTCGTCATTTTTTTCCCAGGGACAGAAGGGATGTAAATGTTCACGGCTTTCGTCGACGGCCCGGAAGATCTCTTCCGCTATTTTGCGGGTAGGGCGGGTCCGGCGCAAATCCAGACGCGGCCCCCGGAGCTGTTCCTTAAATTGCTTGTTAACTTTCATCGCTTTAGGGGTGTTTCATTGCATGGCGGAATGCCAGGACCGCAAGGACGGAGAACGTCAGTGTATAGCCGAGCACAATAAAAAAAGAGCTGCTGTAATCCGAGAAAACCGCACCGTTCATGATTGCACGAAGGCTGTCGATGGCGTGGGCGAACGGCATAAGGTAAGCGATCCGCGCAAAGATGCCGCCGACCATCTTCAATTCCATCCAGGCTCCGGAGAAAAGTGAAACTACAACAATAAGGATGGAGCCTACGGCCGAAACCTGATTTTCCGTGAACAGCGCTCCCAGGATCACGCCCAGACCGGTACAGGACAATGCCATCAGGAAAAAGACCAGCAGGGATAAAAGCAGTTGCTGATAGACCGCACCCATTAACGCCCCCAGGATCAGGCAGACCGCCGTCTGCATCAGTGCAAAGGGTAGAAAGGGAAGCATATAGGCGAAAATAAAATCCGCAGGACGCAACGGCGTTGTATACAGCCGGACCAGAAAAGCGTTTCGCCGGTCTTTTGCCAGAAGAACGGAGGCGAACATGACGATGAGGGTATAACTGAATATGGTCACTCCGGGTGCCAGGTTCAGAGGTGAAAAAACCTGCAATCCCGTGCGACTGTAAATCGTATTAAATAATACCAGCATCAGCAAGGGCAGCAGTACTCCCAGGGATGTGGTCAGGGGATCGCGATAGATCTCTTTCATGTTCCTTTCGGCAAGGCGATAAAATCTCACGGCGCCACCTCCTCTCCCGTCAGCTTAAGGAACACGTCATCCAGCGAAGGCTGTTCCCAGCTGATTCCTTCAATGATAACCTTATATTTGCGGAGAATATCGGTAATATGGTACAGATCCGGATTGGGGTGCCGTATCTCCAGGTCACTGCCGTCCATCTCTGCGTGCATACCCGCACTTCTCAATTCTGCGAGACAGGGCTCTTCCAGGCCTTTTCCCGAGATCCGGATACATTTTTCACTGCTGTAACGGTTCTTCAGTTCCCGGCTGCTCCCCTGCGCGATGATACTGCCTTTGTTTATAATGGCAATATGATCGGCCAGCGCGTCCGCCTCCTCCAGATAATGCGTGGTCAGGAGAATGGTCTTCTGTCCTTTCAGCCGTTCAATATAATTCCATACCGATCTCCGCGCTCCCGGATCCAGTCCCAGTGTCGGTTCATCCAGGAAAAGGATTTCCGGATCCGACATCATCGCCATGGCGATACTGAGCCGGCGCTGCAGGCCGCCTGAAAGTTTTCGCGACTGCTCCCGGCGTTCCTGCAGACCCATCAGTTCCGTCAATTCCCGGGCACGCTGCAGAGATAACTCCCGTGACATGCCGAAGACACCGCCCATCAGCAAAAGATTTTCTTTCACGGTTAAATGGCCGGTAATGGCGGTTTCCTGGGGTGATACGCCGATGATCTTTTTGACCGCTGCGGCTTCCCGGATAATATCTTTACTCAAGAGGCTGGCAGTTCCGCTGTCCGGACGGAGCAGGCAGGACAGCATTTTGATACTGGTCGTTTTTCCTGCGCCGTTGGTTCCGAGCAGTGCAAAAATCTCTCCCCGGCGAATTGAAAGGTCAATTGCGTTCACGGCTTTCAGTGTGCCGAAATTTTTCGTCAGACCGCGGGCTTCAACCGCAATTGTTTGATGATTTTCATAGAGTTTCTCGGGCATAAACACCTCCCGTTCCGGGAGAACTTACCATACAAATATCTTTATAACAATATAAAAATTACTCTTGATTATGATCCGCAATATTGGTTTTGAAGATACCGGGAAAAGTTTATTTTTTAAAAATGAAATATACCGCCAGGATCAGAAAGGCAAAACCGATCATGTGGTTTAGGCGAAAGCTTTCATTGCGGAAAACCAGCAGCGTAAAGGCCGTAAAAACCGTCAATGTGATCACTTCCTGCAGCACTTTCAGTTCCACCAGCGTAAAGGGTCCGCCGTTTCCGATATATCCCAGGCGGTTCGCCGGCACCTGAAAACAGTATTCGAAAAATGCAATGCCCCAGCTGATCAGAATAACGGTAAAAAGACCGAGTTTACCAAAGCCTTTCATTTCCGCAAATTTCAGGTGGCCGTACCATGCAATTGTCATAAAGGAATTCGAGAGGATCAGCAGTCCGATCGTCAATAGTTGTTTCATTGTTTTCTCACTGCCAGAGCGGAAAATCCCGCTTTTGTTATTGGTTGATAATTCATTCCCGCTAAAGCAATTCAGAGCAGCAGGGATGCCAGTCCGAAGTAGAACACGATTGTGCAGATATCCGCGACAGCCAGTGTCAAGGGTCCGGCCGCGATCTTGGGGTCCAGCCGCAATGCATGCAAAAGGGCGGGAATAGAGAGGCCAAAGAGGCAGGCGCCCGTCATGGACAGCAGGATACCGCCGCCGATGACCAGGGCCTCGTTCAGTGCGGAACGCCAGAGAAAAACCACAAGCCCCACCAGCAATCCGGATGCGGCTCCCAGAAGCAGAGCGGTCCCGGCCTCGTGCCAGAAGGACCGCAAATACCATTTCAGTGTCGGGTGCGTACTGCGCAAAGCCTGAATGGTAACCGTCATGGATTGCATGCTGACGCTTTCTCCCAGGCCCAGAACCAGGGTCAGAAAGAAAGCGAGGATCAGGCTTTGTTCCAGGGTTACATTGTAAATACTGGTCAGTACCGCGCAAAGCAGGCCTCCGGCAATGGTAGAAAGCAGCCAGGGAAAACGGAAGCGAAAAGCACGGAAAGGAGAAGCTCCCCGTACTTGTGACACCCGAAAACCGATGGTTTCGAACACTTCATCCATACGGGTCTTTGTGGGCACCATAAATTTTTCTTCCAGGAACATTCCGACATCCACCGTACCGATCAGTTTCCGTTCCTTATCCACGACCGGTAAAGCCAGATATTTATAGCGGGCCAGCAATTCATGGGCATCCAGAATGGTGGCGTCTTCCGGGATGGAAATAACCTTTTTGATCATCACTTCCCGGATGGGCCGCTCCAGTTCGGCCGTCAGTAAACGGCGGGTGGGAATAACACCGATCAGATGCTTTTCTTCATCCAGTACATAAAAATAAATGATCTTTTCGGAGATCCCGCGTTCACGGATATAATCCAGGGCTTCCCGGACCGTGGAGGCTTCGCGCAGTACCGCACAATCCCGCGAAGCCACCTCCATCACAGAACGGTACATGCTTTGCTGTTTTTTTGCCATGATATCCTGTCCATTGATTTAAAATATTACGTCGATCCCGTTCCGTTCCGCATGTCCGCGGAAAGGGTTTTGATCTTTATTCGCTTTCGTTCCGGGCCAGTGCCAGAAGGGCATAAACAAAGAGTGCCGTTTCGCCCAACCAGCAGAGGTAAATCAGCAGATTCGCCTGAAAACCTGCGATCAGGAGTGCAAAACCGCGCAGAATGACGATACCGCCCAAAGCCAGAACAAGTCCGGTAAGGGCAATACGGATCCATTCCGGCCGTCTTGCTGCCAGGGCAAAAAAAGCCGCCAGTCCGAGTTCGATCCCGCCGTAAAAGGCACGCAGTTCCACTGCTCCGGCCTTATCTGCAAACTCAACACCGACACTTTTCATAATACCCGGTGCGATAAAGAGGATCAGGCCGAAGGCCGCAAATGCGATCGCGGCAAAGTTCAGGGCCAGTTTTGATCGTTTCATTGACATATCTCCTTTTCAAAAATGCGGATGGTTTCCCGCAGTAAATTTTGTGTTTTTTCGTCCCGGGCCCGGTGCAGGTCCCGATCCCATTTTTCGGGAAATTTTCCGATCGAGCAGCCGGAAACGACCCGGCCTCCCCAGAATGGCATCAGTCCGCTGATATGCTCCCGGTTATGCGCTCCGCCACGCAGTCCCGGGGAGGCACTAAGCAGGCACAGCGGTTTATTCCGGAATATCGGCATTTCGATGCGCGAAAGCCAGTCAATGGTATTCTTAAATACCGGCGTGACCGATCCGTTGTGTTCCGGGAGGGCGATCAAAAAGGCATCGTATTCGTTGAAAAGCCGGTTCAGTTCCAGCATACTTTCCGGAAAACCCTCGTTTTTTTCGATATCCATACAATAAAGCGGAGCGGTATAATTCCGCAGGCTGATAAGCCGGACCCCGCAGCGGATCAGCAGACCTGCCGCACTGCTTACCAGTTCCTGATTGATCGATTGCGAACCGTTACTGCCGGAGAATGCCAGAACTTGCTTTTTTTCCATGGATATTCCTTACTATTCAGGATTATTTCAGTTTCAGCCAGGAGACCCGCCGGTCCTGCCGGAAGCCCAGTTTTTCCACCATGCGGATGGAAGCACCGTTCTCGGGTACGATATTACAAAAGACCGCTTTCCCTTCTGCGGCCCGCATACGGATCAGGGCGCGCAGGATCTGCGAACCGTAACCTTTGCGCCGGTATTCCGGGTGCACATGTAAAAATCCCAGTGAACCGTCATCGTGGGTAAAGGCCCAGGCTGCCATTTTTCCATTGTTCACAATACAGGCGGAAATATCCCGCAGCAAGCGGTTCCGGATATACGCTTCGGAGGTGTAGTCCTTATAATCGGACTGTGCATAGAGTTCCGGGATCCATTCCGGGTCAATCGGTATCAGAGAGATATCCGGAGCGGGAACATTTTCCGGTGTTTCTAGATCGTAACGGAGTGTCGGGAATATCCATTCTGTTTCGGCACAGGCTTCGATCAGGGGAATGAGCGAATCTTCGATCGAATAGAAATAGGGGGTCTCGGCGTAATGCTCCCGGAGCAGGACGGTCATATCCGGGCCTGCATCGCCGATACAATGCATCCATAAATGATCGCTTTGTCCCAGGATCAGTGCACATTTCCCGCGCCGGTATACCCGTAAAAGCGGTTGGTTTTCAAAAAAACCCAATGCCGCCCGGTAACGGCGGGGATCTTCCTGCAACAATTTCAAAAGTGCCTGATCCATGCGAGTCGCTCCAAGCGCAAGGGCAAATAATAATTTTGCTGGTGGAGGCAGAGGGATTCGAACCCGCGGCCTTTCGCATGTGACGCGAACGCTCTAACCAGCTGAGCTACGCCTCCGGTTTTTACAGTGTTAAATTTACGTGATTTTATTGGGGAATTGCAAGATGAAATCTTTGCAGAAGGACGCTAATTTTCTTCTTTTTGCTTATTCGTACCGGTTCAGGCTTTCTTCGTACAATTCAAGAAAGCGGCTGATATGCAGACCGTCCATCAGGGCATGGTGTGCGTGAATCGCGAGCGGCATTAGCCGGCGGCCGTTTTCTTCAAGGCATTTGCCAAAGGTCAGGATGGGCACGCCCTCGGTCCGGGGCAGGTCCAGGGGATGTGTGACGGAAGAAAAGCGCAGCCAGGGGAGAATGGAATAATAGATCGTATCGGGCCGGTCCATGGAAGTGTCAAGCGCCCTTTGTGCCCTGACGGCGGCGATCGCCTCTTCGGCTTGAAAACAGAATGCCTGAAAATCCGGGTTCCAAAGGAGCAGGGCAAAACCCAGTCCCCCGTCGTTGCGCAGTATCGTTGGGGATCCGTGTACAAGATCATAGATCACGGGCCGGCCGTTTTCCAGGCGGGTCCGGAAGGGCGCCAGGGCATTCGCGACTGCAAGGGAGCGGTAAAAATAATACAGAAAGAAGGACACTCCCTTTGCTTTTGCCGCAGCATAGGCCCGGCTGCAGTCCACATTGACGCATACACCGAAATACGGATCGCTGTAGCGGATAAAATGGCGGAATTCCGCAGCCCGCTCCCATTTGTCAATATCGATATATTGTTTCATCCGACCCGTCTCCCGCATTTTTTATGATCTTCTGCATTTCCGTTCCCAGTGCCCGTACGGTGATATCCCGGATATCCGCCGAGTGATATTTCAGTATCCCGATATCCTTCAGTCCCGCGCCGGTCAGCATCAGCAGCACGCTGGATCCGGAAGCGATACGGCCGTTTTCTCGGAGTTTCTTAACGGCGCCCAGGCTTGTGGCGGCCGCGGCTTCTACAAAGTAGCCCGCACGTGCCAGTGTTTTCTGCGCAATCAGGATCTCCGCTTCCGTGACAAATTCGGCAGGCCAGCCGTAGCGGTATGCCTTTTCGAGAATTTCCTCCCCGCCGGGCGGATCACCGCCGCTGATGGCTTCCGCAAGGGTGTGAACATCTTTAACGGGAAGCGGCTGCTTCAGTCCCGCCTTGATGGCCGTCACGAGAGGACTGCAGTTTGCCGCCTGTACCACGATCATTTTGGGTAAATCCCGGATCAGACCTGCCTTCTGCAATTCCACAAATCCCTTGAATAATCCCCGGATATGCCCGCAGGCGGAAGTGGGTACGGCAATAAAATCGGGCAATTTCCCGCCGGTCTGCTCAAAGAGCTCAAAGGCCGTCAGCTTATATCCTTCCACGCGGAAAGGCCCGTTGCCGGACACGATACGCAGTCCCTGTTCTTCCGCCAGCGCCAGGAGCGTTTTTTTCATTCCGGCGTAATCCCGGGTCCGGACCCGGAAAATTTCGGCACCGTGAATGCCCATTGCGGCGATTTTTTCCGCAGGGGTGTAAGCGGGCACAAATACCAGCACCCGCAGACCCGCTCTAGCGCCATAAGCCGCCAGCGAATGCCCCATATTGCCCGTGGAAACGGTTGCCGTCAATGTTTCTTTCAGCGCCTTGCTCAATGCAATACAGGTCAGCGTTCCGCGGTCCTTGAAACTCCAGGTCGGATTTGCGGTCTCATTCTTCAGGCTCAGATCCTCCACTCCGCAATAGGCCTGCAGGTCCGGCGGAGCGGCGATCAGCGGTGTTGCGCCTTCGCCCAGCGAGATCTCGGCATCAAATCCGTCGAAAGGCAGGAAATCGCGGAAACGGTCCCAAATAAAATCCCCTTCCCGGATGCGGGCTTTTTCAATATCCGGAATACGGACTTCCAGGGATTCCCCATTCTGCGCGTATTCTCCGTAACGTTCCCAAGGCAGGCTTTCTCCGCTGCGTGTCGACAGCAAATGCACTCCCGCTTTCATCCTGATATCCTTCATGCCGGCTTTCCGCTTTTTTTATTTAAGGTTCAATTTAGTAAACGCCGCTTTTATTTCCAAGCAGGATATCGGCCTCCTGTTTTTGAACATTCCGTTCTTTCACCGGAAGTCCGGATATTCATTTATTTGTTTTTATCCATGGCGTATTTATATTTATACATTCTATTCATTGAAACGGAATTGCACATGGAAAATCCCATTAAAACGTATGAACGCATACGATCCATTGACGTTTTTCGCGCGATCACCATTCTGTTGATGGTCTTTGTCAACGATGTGGCCGGCGTGCGCAACATTCCCGGCTGGTTAAAGCATGCGGAACCCGGCTCTCCGGGCATGACCTTTGTGGATGTGGTTTTTCCGGCCTTTCTCTTTATTGTCGGACTGGCGCTCCCCTTTGCCTTTGCCCGGCGGGAAAAACACGAACTAGGGAAAGCGCTTTGGGGACATATTCTGACCCGCACGGCAAGCCTGCTGGCCATCGGTCTGCTGATGCTTAACGGAGCCGCCGTTACATCCATGTCGCCGGCCTGGTGGAATGTGATCATGTACCTGGGTGTTATTCTCTTTTGGGCAGACGCATCCTTTCTGAGCAATAAGCCGAAAATCTCTGGTATTTTAAAAATAAGCGGAGCTCTTTTGCTGGTACTGATGCTTGTGCTTTTCCGGCGGGACAGTACCTCGGGCAATACCTGGATCCAGACGGGGTGGTGGGGGATCCTGGGCGAGATCGGTTTTGCCTACCTGATCAGCAGTTTGCTGTATCTCCTGTTCCGGGAAAAACCCCTGTTGCTTTTCAGTGTGCCATTCTTTTGTCTCCTGCTGTACATTGCCGACCGTTCCGGACAGCTGGATTTTCTGGGGCGGGTAAAGGATATCTTTTTTATCGGAAGCCATTTCGGCACCCATGTGCTGATTGCCTTTAGCGGACTGCTTTGCGGGTATTTCCTGTTCCGCGGAGAAGGACAGGAAAAGCGGCAAATCCTTACAAAAATGGGGCTCTTTGCGTTGCTGCTGCTCCTGGCTGGATACGCCTTGTACGGTTTATACGGCATTGACAAGATCGCGGCGACCCCCAGCTGGGCTTTATACAGCAGTGCTGTCTGCGTCTTGCTTTTTATGCTGATCTACTGGATCATGGATATCAAAGGCTTTGTTTTTTTCTACGATTTTTTCAAGCCGCTGGCCGTGAATTCGCTTCTGGCCTACATTTTGCATGTAATGTTCATCTATGTATTCCGCTTGATCGGAATCGCCGCATTTTACGGATCGGGACTGGGATCCGGAGGAATCGGTATCCTGCGTTCCCTGCTGTACACGGGATTTATTTATCTGATAACACGCCTGCTGACTTGGGCCGGACTCCGGCTCCGTCTTTAGAAATCACGTCAGAAGTACCGGGTATTTACCCGTATTGGGAATAA
Organism: Fidelibacterota bacterium; assembly: GCA_028718545.1. GTDB lineage: Bacteria > Fidelibacterota > Fidelibacteria > Fidelibacterales > Fidelibacteraceae > M50B103. The sequence goes on from JAQULT010000014.1 coordinate 22,714, forward strand.
TGCCTGTCAGCGGATCACGATAAATTTCTTGATCATCGAATCCCCTGTCTTAAAACGCACGCCGGTTTTGGCATCGGCAAAATCTTCCTGCATTTCAAAATGGGCGATATACACACCGCTGACCAGGATCTGCTGCCAGTCGCTGGTCAGATACCAGGCATAGCCTTCTTCGGACTGTTCCACGTCGGCGACAAAATCCCCGCGTTCGCTAAAGATGCGGATCAGGCAACCGGTCGGCACTCCCGCAAAAAGGAGTTTATTGACATTTCCTACGAACTGGATCTTTTCGTTGCGGACATTGATAGGATTGGGAACGATCTTCACCAAAAGTTCCATCAGTTCTTTGCGGTGGGCAGGATTTTCCAGATCGTAATCGTCAATAAATAGTTTTTCGTTGGGTGCGGGAGGACTTTTTACGGTCGCCGCCCGGTTCGCACGGGTCAGGAAGGGGCTGCTTTCCAGCTCTACGCCCGGCTGTAGATCGTTCTGGGATCCGTCGTCATAACTGGTAATGTAATAATAGTAATTCTGGCCGCGCAGCGGTTGCGTGTCCAGGTATTCGAATTCGTCCGCAGTGCCGCTTACCCGGTAATTGTCCAGATTCCCGTCACTGACATTGCAGTCCAGTATACGGCGGTAGGTGGAGTCTTTTTCCACAAAGGCGCGGTAGATGCGGAAGCCTTCAAAAGCGGGATCGGCAAGGGCGTGTGAAGCTTTCCAGCGGATCCTTACACCGTCTTCCGTTGAAAAGATCTCGACGAGTTCGGGCGGGCGGGGCGCTTCCGGGACACCGTCGTAAAATCCCGCATTGTAAAGGTTGATCGCTTTCCGGAAGGTTGCGATCATGGAATCGCGGGCGCTGTAGACCATGCGGTCCTTCCACTCATTGGCATTATCGGCATTGATCGTCATCGTCGCGGAAGGATTTTGCGGATCGATCACTTCCAGGGTTTCGCTGTTGTACTTCGCGCGATGCCAGAGTTTACCGATCTCGTAGGCATAATCGTGCGGCATACCGGCCGCGCATTCCGCAAAAACGATGCGGATCTTTTGTCCCGGAGCGATGGTATAGGGACCAAAGGCCATCATTTGCGAATAACCGGGTGCGTTGTTCCCTTTGCTGTAGGCTCCCGCATCGGCTAAAAGTCCGTCCGCCGAACCCTGGGCCTGCCAGACGATCTCGGCATGATTCCCTTTATGTCCTCCCGCAATATGGGTCAGATATTTTTCTTTCATAAAATTGGCATCATACTGATTGAGTCCCGCAGCCTGGGTGTGCGCATTGTTGCTGTTGATAAAACCGGTGGATTTGGGTTGGGCGGGATCGTCGGAGGGATCTGCCGGGGATTTGTCAGCATGGATCACAACCATACCTTTGTACTGGGGGGATCCCAAACGTCCGTCGTTCAATCGGGCAAAATCATGGTGCGCAACCGCATTCACGAGCGGAGAACCGATATTGTCATAGCCAAAATCGGACCAGTACCCCAACCAGGACATATACCCCCGCATCCAGTTGCCCTGATCGTCCTGGGCGTCCTGGCCGCTACGGTCCAGTCTTGTGGAAACCAGCAAAGGATTATCGGGATCCCTGCCGATCACATCGTTCATTGTGGCATAGCCCCAGCGGATATCTCGCACCGAATTCTGGATCCAGTTCCTCCGTGTTGCAAGATAGGACCCTTCCCAGGATCCCTGCAGGCAGATGGCATCGCGCCACTGCCAGTGAAAATATACATCTTTCAAAGTCTGCTCATAGACATCGCCGGCAGCATTGTAAATGCCCGTATTCTCAAACTCATATTCATGGATGTGCATGTTATCGTAATTCTGATTGGCAAGCACATAGATCGTACGTTTCATTGTCAGACCCAGGGATGTATTGACCCGGTTGAACACCATTCTGTCTACGGGAATGGAAGGATCAATCTCATCCACATCATCATTTTTGGCATCGGCGGCATTCATCATGTCGCTGCCCTCGCTGCCGTCCACATACACATCCGGGTGGGGATAACGTGCAATCTGTTTGAGTTCCTGTGGCATATATTCGCGCATTTCTATATCCGTAACTGCCCGCGGACCGTTATGCGCAACCTTATATTCATAGGTCCGGTTCATTACGGGATCAAAAAAATCCGCTGCGCCGATCCACATGCCTCGCGCCGCCTGCATATCCTGATGCCGGTAAAAGGCGTTCCACGCAAAGCCCCAGATCTGTTCGCTGGAGTTGATCGCGACTTCGACTTCATTGCCGGTATCGTAATAAAAACTGTGCAATGCACCTACCACAACCCATTTGTATCGCGTTGCCGCCTGCAGGCTCAGTGAGGAAAACAGCGTGATCGTGAGCAGGAGGATGAATACTGACTTTTTCATAATTACCCCGGTTTAAGGAACGCATGGTTCCATTAGAATTCTTCTTATCCTTTATTATGAAAGGATATGCGGTGTTAACATGAATGACACCTGAATATGATAATGCTGTAATTTGAAACATATTGTTTTCATTTTCAAGCACTTTATTCGCTAAAATCCATTTCTTGTCCTTGTCGGATTTTTATTTTTCAAAAGGATTTAGAATAAAAACGGCGGCGGGCCTTTGCACGGGATTCGCGTTCAATAAGAATCTTGAATTTGTTCGGGGATTCCCCGTAAAGGCATCCCGGGGAGGCGGGTAAATTGTCTTAAATTTTGAACAGCATTTCCGCGTAAGTGGGGATTGGCCATTCGGAGTCGTCGCAAAGGGTTTCCAGCTTGTCGGTTTTCTCACGCAGGATATCCATGCAAACCGTTAGCTGATCGCCCACAAAACGGGCTTGTTCGGCGCAATCTGTGATGTCATATGCTTTTTTGCTAAGCGCTTTCAGATCCTGCACTGCTTTCCGGAACTCCTTCAGGGCGACAATGCTTTCGTCCAGCAATTCGCGGTGCAGGCTGTTATCGGCTCCGAGTTGCTGGATCTGCAGCGCTGCAGCGGCCAGTTTTTCCTGATATCGGATAAAAGCCGGGCGGATCTCACGTTCCGCCATGCTGATCATGGTAGCTGCTTCTATCGTGTTTTTCAGGGTATAATTCTCCAGAAAAATATGCGTGCGTGCCATCAGCTCGGCCCGGTTCAGAACCCGGTGCCGTTCAAACAGTGCGATATTCTCTTCCCTGATCATCACCGGGAATACATCAACGCTGCGGGGGAAAAGCGGCAATCCACGGCGGGAAGCCTCTTCCTGCCATTCCCGGGAATAGCCGTCGCCGTTAAAAATAATGCGTTTGTGTTCGCGGTAGGCATCCCGGATGATCGCCGTAACTTCATTATTGACCTTTTCGGCCTTTTCCAGGCGGTCTGCGAATTGTGCCAGCTGATCGGCAACAATGGTGTTCAGGATGGTGTTGGGACGTGCAAGAGAGGCCTGGGAGGAGATCATGCGGAATTCGAATTTATTCGCCGTAAAGGCGAAAGGGGAAGTACGGTTACGGTCGGTATCGTCCCGGGAAATATCGGGAAGCGCCGATACGCCGGGCTTAAAAACGGGATCCCGGCGTTTGCCGTTTGGCTTACCGTTGCTGATGTTTTCCAGAATATCGGTAAGGGTCGTTCCCAAATAGACCGAAATAATGGCCGGCGGCGCTTCGTTCGCACCCAGCCGGTGATCGTTGCCCGGTGTTGCGGAAGCCAGGCGCAGCAGATCGGCATGCCGGTCGATCGCCTGGATCACCGCAGATAAGAAGATCAGGAAGCTCGCATCTTCTTCCGGTGTTTTTCCGGGGCTCAGCAGATTGATGCCGTCGTCCGTGCTGATGGACCAGTTGTTGTGTTTCCCGGAACCATTGACGCGGGCAAAGGGTTTTTCGTGCAGGAGGCAGACCAGCCGATGCTGGCGCGCCACACGTTTCATCACATCCATGACCAGGTGATTCTGATCGATCGTAATATTGCAGTCACCGTAAACGACAGCCAGCTCGTATTGGTTCGGAGCGACTTCATTATGCTTGGTCTTGGCGGAAACTCCCAGCTTCCAGAGTTCCATGTCCAGATCGTTCATAAAGCGGGAGACCCGTTCCTTGATACTGCCGAAATAGTGGTCATCCAGTTCGTGGCCCTTGGGCGCCGGCGCTCCGAAAAGGGTGCGGCCGGTCATCTGCAGATCCAGACGCCGGTTATAATAGCTTTCATCGATCAGAAAATATTCCTGTTCGGGACCTACATTCGGGGTAGCGTAACGGGAGCTGCTGTTCCCCATGGCGCGCAGAAGGCGCATAACCTGAATATTCAGCGCATCGATCGAACGCAGCAGCGGCGTTTTCTTATCCAGGGCTTCGCCCGTATAGGAATAAAAAGCGGTGGGAATATAGAGGGTTTTCCCGTTCTCGTCATCTTTAATGAAGGCCGGCGAGGTCACATCCCAGACGGTATATCCGCGGGCTTCAAATGTGGCGCGCAGACCGCCGTTTGGAAAGGAAGACGCGTCCGGCTCTCCCTGGATCAGCTCTTTCCCCGAAAACTCCATGATCACGGAGCCGTCGCCGTTGGGTGAAATAAAGGACTCGTGTTTTTCCGCCGTGATCCCGGTCAGCGGCTGAAACCAGTGCGTGTAGTGGGTGGCGCCTTTTTCGATGGCCCAGTCCTTCATCGCATTGGCCACGATCTCCGCCATATTGGCGCTCAAAGGCCGGCGGCATTTTATGACCTCTTTGAGTTCTTCGTAGATATTTTTCGGTAAACGCTGGCGCATCACGGCATCGCCAAAGACATTTACTCCGAATACCTTCATAATATCAGCGTCCGTATTTTTCATGGATTTCCTTCTTTCCCGGTCAAAAATCTGCGCTAAAATTAAAATGCAAATCATAGAAAGACAACTTTTATTTTATAATTGCTCAAAAAATATTACTTTATTCCTGAAATATTGGAATTAATTCGAATTTTTATAAGCGTTTATAAGATTTTATTGCGCTTTGTTCAATTTAATACGGAAATGACGTTCCAATTTCAGCGATAATCGCTTCGCACCGATACGTCCAAGTCCACCGCCTGCCAGCAGTCCCGCACAAGCACAGAAAAAGCGGATCACTTCCTGCGGCAGCGCCGTTTCCGGGATCAGTCCGCCGAGAAAGAACCCGGCAATAAAAAAGAGCAGGGGCAGGCCGTAGGCCAGCAGGGTCGTTTTGGTCAGGATATTTCCTTCCTGTTCGACAATGACCGAATCGCCGCATTTCAGTCCGGGCCTTTCTTCAAGGACAAGGCTTTTTCCGTCCTCTCCGCTTTTTTTGCAAAACATCCGTACGGCACAATGTTCGCAGACGCCATCATCGTCCTGCACGCGGATATAAAGCTTTCCGTTTTTTATTTCGCTGATCACGCCGCTTAGGGCCATTGAGGATCCCCGCTAACTTTGCACTTCTGCATTTGCGTTTTTCTCTGTTTTTTCGGTCGCATTTACTTCGTTTTTGACGACTTTCTTTTTCCGGAGATGTTCGATGGCCTGATTGGGACAAACGGTCGCGCAGAGCCCGCAGTGTTTGCACTTTTCGTAATCGATCACGGCAAGGTTGTCGATCACATGGATAGCGTCAAAGGGACATTTTTTCTCGCAGAGCCCGCAGGCGATGCAGGAACGCGTACAGACCTTTGTGGCATAACGTCCGGTATCGTGATTTTGACAGAGGACCCGTACCTTATAGTTGACGGGATGCAGATGCATCAGGTCGCGCGGACAGACATCCACGCATTTCCCGCAGCCCGTACATTTATCGTTATCCACTACGGGCAGGCGGTTCTCAGAGATTTTGATCGCATCGAAGGGGCAGGCTGCGGCACAGTCACCCAGGCCAAGGCATCCATACTCGCACAATTTTTTCCCTCCGGAGACCAGCGTGGCCGCTATACAGGACAAGGCGCCGAGATATTCACCCTGATAGGCGATCTCTTCCAGTCCGCCCTGGCACATACAGCGGGCAACCCGGCGTTCCGCACTGCTGACTTCCACTCCCATGATGGCGGCGATCTTTGCAGCGACATCGGCGCCGCCGACGGGACAGCCGCCGACCTTTGCCTTGCCTTTGACAACAGCATCGGCAAAAGCGCTGCAGCCCGGGAATCCGCAGCCGCCGCAATTGGCTCCCGGAATGACCTCCATGATCCGGGTAACCCGCGGATCTTCTTCCACATGCAATTTTTTATTGGCGATCGCCAGGCCGGCGGCAAAGAACAAACCCAGTCCGCCCATACTTCCGGCTGCGATAAGTATTGATTGTAGATCCATATGTTTCCTTAAATTAATCCTGCAAAACCCATGAAAGCCAGGGCCAGGCTGCCGGCAATGACCATGGTGATCGCCGCACCGCGGAAGGAATGTGGGATATCCACCAGTTCCAGTTCCTCACGGATGCCCGCCATGATGACCAGCGCCAGCGTGAATCCCAGTCCGGCGCCGATCGAATAAAAAAGCGTTTCCGTGATATTATAATCGTTCAGCACCGCATTCAGCGCCAGACCCAGAATGGCACAGTTGGTCGTGATCAGCGGCAGGAAAATGCCGAGTGCGTCATAAAGCGGTTTGCTGACCTTGCGGATGAACATTTCCACCAGCTGCACCAGAGAGGCGATGACGAGAATAAAGGCGACGTATTCCAGGATCTCCAGGCGGAACGGTACCAGAATAAGGTGATAGATCAGCCAGGTTACCATTGCCGCGATCACCATCACAAAAGTGACGGCTATTCCCATGCTGAAGGCCGAATCGATCTTTTTGGAAACGCCCACAAAGGGACAGATGCCCAGGAACTGGCTCAGGACAAAGTTATTGATCAGCGCCGCGCTGATAAAGATGACCAGAAGATTCATGAGCGCCTCCTTGTATTAATCCAGTTTGCCGCCGCGATCATACAGCCCAGCGTTAAAAAGGCTCCCGGCGGCAGGACCATCACTTTCCAGGCGGCAAAGGAAGGCCACATGAGCTGCATGCCGAACCAGGTGCCCGAGCCCAGGATCTCCCGGATCGAGCTTAACACCAGCAAAGTCAGCGTGAACCCAGCTCCCATGCCAAGTGCGTCCAGCAAGGAGCGGCCGATGCCGTTCTTGGAGGCAAAAGCTTCCATACGCCCCAAAATTATACAGTTGACAATGATGAGCGGAATAAAAGGGCCCAGCGCCTTACTGATGTCCGGTGTATAGGCTGCCAGAAAACGGTCCGCGATCGTCACAAAGGTCGCAATGATCACAATATAGGAAGCGATCCGGACCTGATTGGGAATCACTTTGCGGAGCAGGGAAACCAAAAAGGCGGAACAGAGCAGTACAAAGGTTGCCGCCAGCCCCATAGCGAGTCCGTTGATCGCCGAAACGGTCACGGCCAGCGTGGGGCAGAGCCCGAGCAGGGAGACCAAAACCGGATTTTCGTCCCAAAGCCCTTTTAAAAATTCCTGGATTGCGGTTTTTTGTTTCATGATCGATGCTCCTTAAGCGCCTTATTCGATATTGCGCGCGGCTTTTGCTTTCTTGATATGAGTGTTCAGGATATCCACAACCGCCTTTGAAGAAACGGTGGCACCGGTAATGGCCTGGATTTCCGTTTCGCGTGAAGGCGCCGCATTCTTGACGTAGGTAATGGACGGCAGTGTCCGGAGTCCTTTAAACTGATTGATAAACCAGCCGGGGTCCTGTTTGTTGGATTCGTCCTTTTCGATCTTGGTCCCCAGGCCGGGAGTCTCGACCTGGCTGAGGATCTTCAATCCGGTGATACGGGAAAAATCGGGGCTAACGCCCAGCATCAGCACCAGTTCGCTCTGGTAACCGCCACCGGAGATCTGAAAAGCGACACCCACAAGTTCGTTCTTGCGGTAAGCTTCATAAAAGACGTAGCCATCCTGAACGATTTCTTTGATCCGGTCGTTTTCCGGCAGGACCTCGGCAATGGCATTGTTTTCCTGTATTTTTCGATACGATTCGATCTTCGGACGCGTATAGCTGTCCAGCAGTGCCAGTACGGCGCCGGAGATAAGCGTGATAGCGGTCAGAACGATAATGATCTTTGCTGTGTTCGACATGCGTTTCCCTTTTTACTTCTTCTTTTCTTCCTGTATCTCGCCGAAATATCTCGGACGTGTCCAGCGGTTTAGCAGCGGGACCAGTCCGTTCATGAACAGGATGGAATACATCACGCCTTCGGGCAGTCCGCCCCAGATCCGGATGACCACCAGGACCACACCCATACCCACACCGTATATCCAGGTCCCCAGCGGGGTCACCGGCGAGGTGACCATATCGGTAGCCATAAAGAAGGCACCCAGGATAAGGCCTCCCGACAAGACCATGAACAGGGGATTGGGATAAAGCTCCGGATTGATCAGCCACAATGCTCCGCTGAAAACAAAAACCGTTCCGATATAGCTCAGGGGAATGCGCCAGTCGGCATATTTCAGGATCAGCAGCAGGATCCCGCCGATCAGCAAAGCGATCGCGGAGGTTTCGCCGATGCAGCCGCCGATATTGCCGAAGAGCAGGGGCTTGAGTTGCGTACCGATATGTTCGAATTTTAAAAGGCCCAGCGGCGTTGCGCCGCTGATACCGTCAACGGCATTCTTTGTCGCCATATCAAAATAAACACCTTTTGCCGCAAAGGCCGGCATGCTCCAGGTTGTTATCTTTACGGGAAAACTTGCCTGAAGAAAGGCGCGGCCGATGAGGGCGGGATTAAAGATATTGGCGCCCAGACCGCCGAAAACCTGTTTCCCGAACACAATAGCTACGACGGCGCCCAATGCGGTTCCGGCAACGGGAAAGCTTGGCGGCAGTGTCAGGGCCAGTAGCAGACCGGTCAGAATGGCGCTGCCGTCGTCAATAGTGACAGGGCTTTTCATGATCCTGTTGCAGACATATTCCGCGACCATGGCGGCAAAGACCGCAACCATGATGGTCACCATGGCCCGGGTTCCAAAGAGAAACAGGGAAAGTACCACGGCGGGCAGCAGCGCAAGGATGACGGTATACATGATGCGCGGTACGCTGTTCTTTCCTTTTGCATGCGGGGCCGGTTCGACAATGGTCATGCGTTCGGAACGGAACAGCCGAGAACGGGGCGCTTTTTTCGGTTTGGCCTCTTCGCTTGCCACGGCTTTTCCCGAATCCGGTGCGGGCTTGATCGCTTCGTTTTCTTGCGGAGTCTGTTTTATATCTGTCATGCCTTCTCCTTCGCCAATTTCGCCTGATGTTCGCGCAGGCGTAATTTTCCGACCTTGATCCATTGCACCAGCGGAATATTCGCGGGACAGGCAAATGCGCAGGACCCGCACTCAATGCAGTTTGTCACCCCGTATTCCTCCAGTTGTTCCGGCATCCCCCGCTGGCCGAATTTGGAAATTCGCAGGGGCAGAAGGTTCATCGGGCAGGCTTTGACACAGGCCCCGCAGTGGATGCAGGGAAAGGTCAGCAGTTCCTCGACCAGATCGCCGCTGACCGCAACAATACCGCTGCTGCCTTTGATCACGGGGGATTCCAAATGATACTGGGTCATACCCATCATGGGACCGCCCATAAAAATGCGATGAACATTGTCTTTCACATTTCCGCAGGCATTGAACAATTCTTTGAAAGGAGTCCCTAGCCTGGCCATCAGGTTCTTGGGTTGCGTCACGCCGTCGCCGGTCACGGTAATGACCCGCCGGATCAGGGGTTTGGCTTCGCATACAGCCTCGGCAACGGCAAAGGCGGTTGCAACATTATTGACCACCACGCCGACGTCCAGCGGCAACTTGCCTGCAGGAACCTTGCGTTTCAGAACGGAGTAGATCAGCATCTTCTCGGCGCCCTGGGGATACTTGACCTTGAGCGGTACCATCTTGAAGGGATAACCCAGTTCCACGACCCGTTTTTGCATGCGGGCAATGGCTTCGGGCTTGTTGTTCTCAATGCCGATATAGCCTTTCTGGACATCCAGAATATGCATCATAATGGCCATGCCCAGAAGGATCTTGTCGGCCTGCTCTATCATCAGTCGGTCATCGGCGGTCAGATAGGGCTCACATTCGACACCGTTCAGAATGAAGGAATCAATGGGTTTGTCGTCCGGCGGATTTAACTTGACATGCGTGGGAAAGGTTGCGCCGCCGAGCCCCACAATTCCGGCATCCCGGATCGTTTTGAGCAGCTGTTCCTTGGGCGTCCACTTCCAGTCCCGGATCTTTTCAAGATAATCCCACTCATCTTCTCCGTCGCGCTGAATATGGATCATGGTTTCGCGCATGCCCAGCGGATGATAATATTTTTCGATATCTTTTACTATGCCCGTAACGGTTGCATGTACGGGAGCGGAGACGTAGGCTTCGCTGTTTGCGATGATCTGGCCGGTTTTTACGCGGTCACCTTTTTTTACCAGGGGAACGCAGGGCGCGCCGATATGCTGCTGCAAAGGCAGGTAAACATCGTCAGGCGGCGGCAGGGTTTCGATCGCCTGGTTCCGGCTGAAGTATTTGTAATCTTCCGGGTGCAGGCCTTTCTTAAATGTTGATAGCTTCAATGTATATCTCCCATTGGAACGGTGTCAATCATAATGCCTAATTCACAATCGGTAAATATAGTGATTCGCTTATAAAAATGCATTGCCTTTTTTTATTTGCGTCAAGTTTTCGGCACGCTTTTTGCATGAATCGGGGCAATTTGAGCGATACGGAAAAGGCGGCTTTCCGCCGCCTTTTCCGTTTTGTATGTTCTTTATAGAATTATGGAGTATTTATTTCAGCAGGGTCATGCGATCCACGTGGACCTGTGTCCCGGCCGTGATCTTATAGAAATATACGCCGGACCCCAGGAATGCTGCATCGAATTTCACGTGATACGTTCCCGCCTGGAGTTCGCTGTTCAGGAGCTCCCCTACCCGCTGTCCGCGGATGTTGAATATCTCGATACTGACCCGCTCGGGTGCCGGGAGTTCAAAATGAAATGTCGTAACCGGATTGAAGGGGTTGGGATAGTTCGGATAGACCTTGAAGCTTTCCGGTACGCCGGCGACCGCGGTATTGAACAGTACTGTCAGGTCAAAGGCTGCAGTGTCGGCAAGTTCACCGACCCCGTCATCCCGGACAATGGCCAGCATCCGGCTAACGCCCACGTAATCCGCAGCCGGCAGAATGCGGACCCGGCCGGGTTCCGAAGAATAATAGCGCAAGGTAAATACCGCCGTATCGGGAAGCAGGGTAAAGCTAAGATTGTCACCCGGATTCGGATCGCTGTAGCTGGCATTGACATAAATAGCCACAGCGGACATGGTCGAAGTATCGGGGAGTTCGGCGATCACCGGCGGGAGGTTCTCCGCGGGCAGTCCTTCTACCAATCTTGCAGAGCGCAGCTGATCGACATAACAGGTCACCGTAGCCAGCGGATCAGCGGGATTGCCGCGCAAATGCAGGGAATTGACGCTGTAAGAGGTACCGTCGAGGCTTCCGCCGGTCATACCGCCCCATTCGCCATACTGATTGGGATCTTTCAGGTCCCATTCGATAAGGCGCCATCCGGTCCAGTCGACCGTGATCCATTCGCAGACCTCAAACAGGTTCCCGCTGGCACTGCCGGTTTCCGCCAGGGCAATACGGAACTGATATCCGCTGCCGTCGCCGAATATATAAGTCTGAACGGACATGGAAGTATCGATGTTCTTCACGGCGTTCAGATTGGCGGAATAGATACGGGCAAACCAGCCTTCGCTTTCCGGCACCACGATCATGCGCAAAGATGAACGGTCAGCAGCATAACCCGGCACATAATTCTCGCCCGTCAGTGTTGAGGAGGACTGGCTGTCGTTGATACCGGAAGTCGAACCGCTGAATCCCGGCCGTTCCCAGGTGTAGGTTCCGGTAAAGTTCTCAATCATCCTCCGCTGGCTGTAGTAACTGCTGTCGGTCTTGAAATTCAGTTCGGTTGCAGCCATTTGATTGCCGGTGGTGTCGCTTACGCCGGCAGCGACCGATAAGGTCACGTCTGCGCCGGAGGCCATCATGGAATTGGGTTTTAGTGTAACATAGGTTTTCATTTCCGGCGTTACGAATACCGAGTATCCGGGATAGACCCGGTGCCCGATGTAGTGCAGCGTGAATTTATTCTCAAGGCTGCTGCGGTCCAATAGTTCGTTGAACTGCAAGGTCACAACACCGTCCACATCCACGGCGCGGTCCCCTTCTTCGGGGACGGTTGCCAGGATCACCGGAGCTTCTTCATCCGCACCGGATATGCTGAAGCTGATACTGAACGCATCGCCGCCGGTCCCGTCGCCATTGCCGTCGATCTGCATCTCGGACTGGTCGAGCGTTGCGGCTCCCAGGGTCAGGGTATAGGTGGTTTCAAAGGCCCAGGATGCGGAAATATAGAGGATCAGGTGGTCATCACGGACCCAGGTGGGGTTGGCCCACTGCAGGCTAAGGTTGGCAACTGCGGGTGTAATATTGAGATTTTCACTCAAACTTTCGGCATCCATGCTTTTATTGAAATGCAATTCCACGATCTGGTTGTTCGGAACATCAACTGCAGTATTTGCGGGTATGTGTTCCGTTACTTTTGGTGCGATCATCGGGATCACATCGGTAGCAACAACATTGGACGGCGCCGATTCGATCCAGTACCGGCTGTTCATCGTTACGCCGTAATAATACTGATCCTGCATCTGCAGACCGTCAAAGCTGATTTCCTGACTGAATGCGGAATCGGCGAAGACGACCTTGACGATCTCGTCGCTGTTGACGTCAATGTTCGCATCTTCCGAACGGTAAATGACAAACCACTGCGCTTCGCTGAGCGAAGCATCGGGGGTAACTTCCAGAGTATACGAAATATCACTGTTCTTCGTCAGAACAGCTGCCGGAGCCGCCGGAACATCCGTATTCAGGAAATGGTAGGAAGGCTGCTTGGTCATTGACGCAAAAACGGTATGGGAGCTTTCCAGCGGGTACTGGGAATCCCGCCAGTTTCCGTAGGAGAAAAACTGGAATCCCCTGACCCAGGGAAGGGTGCGGCAGACTTCGATAATGCCCTTATGAGCATTCCAGTTGCTGATCAGGTAGGAAGCCGGTCCGACGGAATAGGGGCGTCCTGCGTTTTTCCCTGCACTGATATAGGGATTCCAGTCGCCGATCAGCTGGTTGTACATATCCGTGGCATTCAGCCAGTGGTAACTCATCGGGGTCAGCAGATCGATCCAGCCTTCGTTGAACCAGCGCGCCGCATCCTGGAAAACGCTGAAATAGCCGTTCCAGCTTGCCGCACGGTAGCGGCCAAGGGCTGCCGGAGAAACCTTAACCCAGGGTTTGATGGTCTGTACGGTGTCGTGGACTTCCTTGATAAAAACGTTCAGCGTCGCACGCCGCCAGTCGGCTATGCTGGCGAACTTGGCGCCCGGTGTGGCATCGGGATACAGTTCCGTACTGTCAGGAACCGGGGACCCTTCGGGATGTTCGATATCGTAGAGATAGCGGTTATCGGGTGCCGGAACCGCACTTTTTTGCAGGGATTGCCGTTCGGCTTCGCGGCGTTCGAGGTATTCCTCCATGCCCGGCGGAAAAACGCCGTCCGGCAGCTGCATCTCTTCCGCCTGTTTGGCGAAGAGAATGCCGGCTTCGGTGTTGTCATATTCGTTCCAGCGGACATAATCGAAGTGAATACCGTCAATATCGTAATTTTGCACCAGTTCCACCACCATGGCGACAGTATAATCGCGAACCGCTTTAAGTCCCGGAGAAAGACAGTAATTGCTTCGCATCGCATTGCCGTAACCGTCGCGGCAAATCCAGTCGGGATGCTCCGCGGCCGGGGTTCCCGCACGGGAACTCGAGGTATGGAAGGTGTTGAACCAGGCATGCAGCTCAAGCCCGCGCTTGTGGGCTTCCTCAACGGCATAGGCAAGCGGATCGTAACCGGGATCTGTGTAGCCCAGATAGGATCCCCAGGGTTCGTAAGCGGAAGGGTAATACACCGTTCCTCCCTGGCGCACCTGCCAGAGAACAGCGTTCATACCGGCTTCGACATGTTTGTCCAGGATCGCCCGCGTACGGGCTTTCAGCGCATCGGCCGACAGCCCCGAAGCAAACTGGTGCCAGGTAATGGACCAGGTCGCCCGGAATTCGCGGTTATCCGCGGAGAACAATGCACTGCTCAAAAGGCAGACTAGCAGCAATATGCTGATGAACTTTTTCATTATGACTCCTATTTGTATAAATGATACTTCTGTGACATTTCCCGGAACTGCTGCACATCATGCTCGAACAGCGGTTTAATGTCCGCAAAACGGTAATTTTCCATAAATTTGGTCCGGATCTCATCGGTCCCGCAAACCATATCGAACATACGCCAGCGTTTTTCGTTCATTTTGAAAAGATCCACTTCGGGATACAATTTGTGATGCACTTCCATAAAATGGAATTGCAGATACATCAATTCCACCTTGCGGAAATCCGTGATGTGGACCTGCACACCCTGCACTTCCTTGCCCTGATCAACGCCATAGAAGGGTTTATAGGCGACCGGCCGGAAGATCACTCCTTCCAGGCCCAACGCATTCATGGCATCCGTCACTTCCTGGGCTTTCATCCACTCGGCGGCATAGGTCTTGAAGGGTGTGGTGTAACCGATCCCGATATTCATGGTGTATAATTCGCCCAGAATACCCGTAGCCACATAATAAGGAGGAGTATTCCCTTCCGGGATATGCGGCGAAGAGGGTACCCAGTGCAAGCCGGTGTCCTCAAAGGCCATTTTGCGTTTCCAACCTTTCATCGGCACCACGGTCAGATCACATTTGACACTGTTCTTCAACAAGCCTTCCTCATTGTAGACACGGGCAAGTTCCCCTATGGTTAATCCGTGCACATAAGGAATTTTATAGGCACTAACACCGGAATAGAAGCCATCCTTGACGGTGGCGCCTTCCACGATATTGCCGGTCAGCGGATTCGGGCGGTCCAGTACCACAAATTTCTTGCCGTATTCCGCTGCCGCTTCCATGCAGTAGCCCATCGTGCTGATATAGGTATAGGAGCGGCAGCCGATATCCTGAATGTCAAAGACCAGCACATCGACATTTTCGAGAGATTCTTTCGTTGGGCGGTTGGTTTTTCCGTACAGGGAAAAAGCCGGGACGCCGGTTACGGGATCAATGGCATTCTCGACCTTGTCGCCGGCGGCATAATTACCGCGCACGCCGTGCTCGGGTCCGAACAGCGCTACCAGCTCCACTTCGGGAGCCTCGAACAGGATATCAACGGTCGATTTCAGATGCCGGTTCACGCCGGTGGGGTTGGTGATAAGTCCGACACGTTTGCCTTTCAGAATGTCAAATCCGTTCTCTTCAAGAACATCGATCCCCAGTTTCACCGCGGGCTCCTTATCCGCCGTACAGGCGGTACTCAGAAAGGCCAAAAATAAAAAGACCGGAATGATATTGCGTTTTTTCATAGATTTCCTTCTTGTTAAATGTTCCGTCGTTAAATTTAAATCTTGATAAAGATCTTTCTCCGGTAAAGGATCAAAGAAATCGCCCAGAACAGGACAATGAATGAAACGGCAAAAAGCAGCGAGGCATCGATACGGCTGTAATTGGCCAGTGGCATAAAGACTTTTTCAAAAATCCAGGTTTTCATGCTGGCGGTGGTTTCCCCCATCGGGATGAAGCGGATATAGGAGATCAGTTTGGCGAATAGCCCCGACAGCACAAA
>JAQULT010000014.1:38506-41006 GCA_028718545.1 Fidelibacterota bacterium
AAGGCAAAGGCCATGGCCACACCCACAATGAACAGAAAGAAGGGAAAAACAAAATCGGTCGGTGTCCAGCCGTGCCAGGCGGCATGTTTCAACGGCGGATAGATCGCTCCCCAGCTGCCCGGATTATTCACCAGGATCATCAGTGCGATCGTAGCTCCGCGGAAGACATCCAGTGCGACAAGACGTTTGGTTTCAGCCATCGTAATCCTCACGAATTAGTATTATTGACAGCTATGAAATGTAACCATAAAAAATGCGGGTGTCAATTTAATTGAAGGACGCAGGGAAATCGTGAAATAAAAAAGAATGCCCATAACAAAGAAAAACAATTTCCTCGATCATATTTATATAAAAAAGGAGAAAATATGAACATATCCCGAAAATCAATATTAAGCTTACTTTTATACCCAATTGCCAATTATCTTAGCCTAAAGTGTATTCCCTATCCCGACCTATCTTGAAATTGAGTCGATTATATGTTGAGCCTTTTCAAATATGCCGGTATTTTTTTAATTACAAGCCACAAATTAGAATCCGCCAAATACGCAGTAATGACTTTACTGCATTATATACTTGACAGTATGTGTTGAATTGCTTATAATACTGTTGTAATTGGATTTCTGTATTATTTGAGGTTGCCGGTAGTGAAATTATTAAAAGACATCGCGAACGTACAAATGGGATATCCCTTTCGGTCCCGCCTTGAATTAAGTCTTAATGGAAATCTGGGCGTTATTCAGATGAAGGACCTTAGTGCGGAAGAATCGGTCGACTGGAAAAGTATTCAAAAAATCGAAATGGAATCCTGCGATACGAAACATTTTGTCAGGAGGGGTGATCTGATCTTTCGTTCCCGCGGAATGCGAAATACCGTTTCTATTGTCGATAATGAAATCGACAATACCATTCTTGCCGCACCGCTGTACAGAATACGCGCCAAAAAAAACAATGTTTTGCCTGAATATCTGTGGTGGTATATCAATCTTGAAAAATCACAGCGTTACCTACGCACACGTCTGGAGGGAACACACGGAGGAATGATCTCCCGCGTTACCCTGGATGAGCTGCCGCTTGATGTACCATCGGTGGATACCCAAAAAAAGATCGTTGAACTTGTGCGACTGCATAAGTACAAAAAAGAACTGGAAAAAAAACGTATTGCCCTGCTGGAACTTAAAATGAACGCCTTGCTGACAGGGCTCTCAAAAGGAGGCAAATAATGGCAAAGAATAAACCTTACGGGGACAATGCCCGAAAAGGAGCGGTTAAAGATAGAACACAGGTTTTCAATCCCAAGATCGACCGGTTTATCAAGAGAGACAAAACGACGGGGCAATTTATGGATCAAAAAATTGACGGGAAACCGTTCAAGGGCGTTACAAAGGAGAAATAATGAACGAGAAGATCAAACAAAGCGATATCAACAGTGCCGCCTGGGCGGCTTGCGATACCTTCCGAGGTGTGGTGGATCCGGCGCAATATAAAGATTATATTCTGGCCATGCTCTTCCTGAAATATATTTCCGATGTCTGGCAGGATCATTACGACAGCTACAAGAAGGAATACGGGAGCGACGAAACGCGCATTCTTCGCCGCCTGGATCGTGAACGCTTCAAGTTGCCCGAGATCGTCATGCGGGATGAATCGGAAAAAAAGGTCGCTTCCTTCCGGGCAAATTTTTACAGCCTTTATGAACGCCGCGCCGAAGCCAATATCGGCGAATTGATCAATATCGTGCTGGAACAGATCGAGGAAGCGAATAAGCTGAAGCTGGAAGGGGTATTCCGGAACATCAATTTCAACAGCGAATCGAACCTGGGAAAAACCAAGGACCGGAACCGGCGCCTCAAGCAATTGCTGGAGGATTTCAACAAGCCCGAATTGAATCTGAGTCCCTCCCGCGTTTCCGAAGACGTGATCGGTAACACCTATATTTATCTGATCGAGCGTTTTGCCTCCGATTCCGGAAAAAAAGCGGGGGAATTCTTTACGCCCCTGAATGTTACCCGACTGGTCGCGCGGCTTGCACAGCCCAAACCCGGCGATAAGATCTGCGATCCCGCCTGCGGTTCCGGCGGACTTTTGGTGCAGACGGCCTTTCAGGTCGGCTCCCATGATGTCGCTCTGTACGGACAGGAATCCAACGGCAGCACCTGGGCGCTGTGCCGCATGAACATGTTCCTGCATCATTTCGATTCCGCGCGCATCGAATGGTGCGATACGCTGAACAGCCCCCTGCTGGTCGAAGGCGACAAGCTGATCAAGTTCAACTGCGTGGTCGCCAATCCGCCCTTTTCACTGGATAAATGGGGAGCGGAGCAGGCGGAAAGCGACCGTTACAACCGCTTCTGGCGGGGCGTTCCGCCCAAAAGTAAGGGCGACTGGGCCTTTATCACGCACATGATCGAAACCGCGCTGGAAAAAGAGGGACGCGTATCCGTGGTCGTTCCCCACGGGGTTTTATTCCGGGGCGCCCGCGAAGGGCTTATCCGCAAACACA
>JAQULT010000015.1 GCA_028718545.1 Fidelibacterota bacterium
CATCCCCAGCCCATACCGATCGGAGGCCGGGATGACAGTCAGCACCGGCCCGCTCCTCTCTGATCGTCATCCTGACCCCCGATACATCGGGGTGGAAGGATCCCCGCTATTGCACCGGGATATATAATGAGGCAAGTTGAGACCCCGGGTATGATCATTCACGATAACAATCAAACGATTGCAAAGAGACTGACAGATTTAATGATCCAGTTTCATGTTAATGGCACTTTATGGACTAAGATCAAGAATATTATTGAAACCCCGCTATTTGTTGACAGCCAGCTGACCAGTATGGTTCAGGCAGCGGATTTATGCAGTTATGCATTGAGGCGTTATTTCGAAAATCAAGAAGGTGAATTGATCAACAATATTTTTATCCGTGCCGACAGAAAAGACGGCAAGGTGGTTGGCGTCAGACATTTCAGTGATCCCAAATGTCAATGTATGATATGCAGCGCGAGATAATTTATTTAATAAAATCCTAAGAGAAATGATACATTATTTCACCTCAAAAACTCCCCAAACCGCTGCTCCAGCCGCTCCCGGTCCGGCCAGTCCTTTTTATGTTGGGGGAGAATGAGCCGATGATTTTCCAGAGATTGGATGCCGTATTTCAGCATGGGTCCGTCTGTTTCCTCTAAAATATCCTGCCGGATTTTAATGGTATAATCGGGGGTGATGCCGATAATATTCTGATCAAAGGCCGCGTGATGGATCTTGCAGAGGGAAAGGCCGTTGCTCACCAGGGGATCGCCTTTTTCCTGACTGTCCGCAATGATATGCGCCGCATCCAGGAGTTCACGGTGCTTTAAACGGCAGAGCGCACATTGCGTCTGGTACGCATACAATACCCGTTCCCGGAAGGTTTTCTGATGAATGCGGACTTTCACATTCGAGGTAATATATCCCCGTCGGATGTAGGCTTCTTCGTCTTCCTGCACACTTTGATTGAAGGCCACACGGGCTTCATCGACCGCGGCGGTAAAGGTCAGCTTCCGGATATCATCTTCAATAATATAGGTCGGCCAGCTGGCAAGGTATTTTCCCGGCATCACGGCATAAAAATAAATGAGCGGGATTTGTTTCTGCATGCAGATGCGTAATCCCACATTGTCCCGGTGTCCGGGATCGGTCCCGCGATAGCTGTAGCCGATATATTGATCACCCGGTGTATCCGAATAAGGACTATGGATCGTCGTGGTAATCGAGATCGGCAACTGCATTTGTCGCGGCTTCCATATCCCGGTCTGTCCGATCAGCGTGATCCGTTCGCCGCGAAAAGGGAATCCCAATTCCAGCAGCTTCCGGGGCAGCACATCATCATGAATGCGGCACTGTGCCTCCAGCCACTGAAAGGCCGCCAAACGTAGAGGCATATCCTGCGGAGAACGATCCATGGGAGTCCTTTTTATTTCGATGGCTCAAATGTAGAAAAATGTGACGGAGATCACAAGATGAAAGAATGTCGAGGCGTCGAGGTGTCGAGGTGCCTGCCCGCTGAAGCCTATACGGTCATAATATTTTTTTATATGTACTTAATGGCGAAGGCGGGTCGAGATGTCGAGAATATGAAAATTAGTGACGCGTTATTTGCATGACGCCTCATATTAGATCCCGCCTGCTCCGCAAATCGGAGAAATATTTTTTTCCCGGCTGCGGATTTGTAAACGATAAAAAATTTCATGTTAATACGTGTAAATTCGTACAATTCCCCGATATTCATCGGGGCAAGCTGTGGACTCTTAATTATTCGTGGAAATTTGCAGACAGCAATCAAACGCTCCGCACACAGAACGGGCTCATAACTCATAACTTATAACTTATGCCGCTTCTGCTCAGCTCCGGACCCGCCGGATCACATCTCCCTTGACCGTCACCGTCCGGGTGGAGAGAAAAAAGGGCAGCAGGGAACCCCAGGCGCCGTCGGATTCGCCCGTGATGGCATAACCCAGCAATCCACCCGCCGCGGAAAGCGCCATATTGATCAGAATGTCCGTACCGTTCATCTGATCCACAATACGCACGTTTACGGCACCGTCTCCGCCGTTCCGCAGGATCTCTTTGGTCACCAGATAGTCAAAATCAACATCCTTAAAAGTCAGGAATCCCCCCAGCGTAAACATGGCCCGGGTCTGCACGCTGAAATGGCCCACCACCGTATAATCGGCGGCAATTTCCCGGCTCATGCTGATGGGATACGGTGAATTGGACTGGATGTGAATGGTGGAACAGCCGCTGATCAGCACTAATACGATCAGAAGCAGGGCAAGGGTTTTGCTTGCGTGTCGCATACGATCTCCTTCGTTTCGATTCAAAACTCAAATGAATGTCTAGTTGTCGAGATTTTGATTCAACATTTAAAATTCAATATTCAAAATTATTCCGCTGACTAAAGTTCTCAACTTCTCAGCTTCTTAACTTTCTCTTCTCCCTTTCTCCGTAGCTCAGTGCCCAAAATTCATCGTTCGTCGTTCATCGTTCTCAGGTCTCTGAAGTGCATATTCGCCCGGAGAAAGTAGACAAATCCCACGCTGCAGATGGGGATGAGTCCGATCAGGTGCTGCAGAAACGCGTAGGAGGCCGCCGTGTTCTTGTCGATACCCAGCAGGATCAGCGCCGCGACCATCGCCGCATGAAAGGTGCCCACAAAGCCCGGGGCCGCCGGAATGGCAATGGCGATCATGGCCGTGACCATCAGAATGAAGCTCTGGATAAAACTCAGCTCGATATGCATGGCTTGAATGCCGGCCCAGTAGGTGAGTCCGGTCACGAACCAGAGAAAGAAGCTGTAAAAAATAATTTTCAGCGGCTGCCGCACGTCAAAAAGTGCCAGCATGCCGTGATGCAGGTCCTCCAGAAAATTTCCGATGCGTCCCGTTTTCTTTTCCAGATAGCCGCTGATCCTGTGCCGCAGGCGGTAATAAAGAAATAAGACGATCGCAAAAGCCGCCAGCAGGGCAACGAGTCCCACACGCACGATCAGCAGCTGTTTATCCGTCAGCGGCAGATCGACAAAGAGCGAAAAAACGACAACGAAGAGGAAAAAACTGACCCCGTCGGTGAAGCGTTCGATAATGATGGACGGCAGCAGCAAGGTGCCCTTGGTCTTGACAAAGCGTCCGCTGACATAGGCGCGCACCACCTCGCCCATCCGGAAGGGCAGCACATAATTGGTAAAGAATCCCGCGATCGTACCTTTGAAGAGGTCATAGGTCCGGAATTTGCCCATGGGGAGCAGGAAAATGCGCCAGCGTGCGGCGCGGATCAGCAGTACCGCGATCATACCGAACATGCCGCCGACGTACCAGAGCAAGTTCACGGAACGCAGCTCTTCCAGGAACTGCGTCCATTGAATGCCGCGGAAGGCAAAGAACAGTCCGGCAAGCGACAGAATGATGCTCAGGGATAAACGCAGGACCTTGTGCTTCATGGCGTCTCTGCGTACAGAAGGTTAATGATCTCCTGAAGATCGGGATCTTTTTCGGAGAGTTTGGAAATGACCAGCATTTGCTTCTGCAGCGGCAGTTCGCTGAAGCGCTGTTTCAGGTCATCGACAAAATTCCGGTCGACGCCGTCGATCTTGAGAAGCTCCTCTTCGAATTCCTGCAGAAAGCTCAGATCGTCCGGGTGGGGGGAGAGCATGGAATCCAGGCGATCGCGCACATTGCCGTCCCGGATGTAGGGCTGCACCAGTCTCTCGTACAGCGTGGGTGCAAAATTACCCAGCATTTTGTAGCTGAAAGAGCGTTCCCGGATATCCCGGCCCAGCGTGTCGGAGGGGATCGCCATCAGCAGCCAAAAGATCAGGCTAATGATAATGGCCGCTTTCAGCGCACCGAAAAGCAGGCCGCCAAGCCGGTCCAGCCAGCCCAGTTTAATGGCATGAATAATGGAACGCAGCAGAAAACCGGCAAGCTGGACCACCATGATCACGAGGAGGAAGATCAGTATATATCCCACGATATCGGTGATCTGCCTCGACCAGTTGAACTGCAGGGTCAGAACATCGCTGGCCCAGGCGCCCAGGTTGGCTGCCACAATAATTCCCAGGATCAGTCCCGCAAGCCGGACCGCGCCGTTCAGCAGGCCTTGCTGGTATGATTTGACGATCAGCAGGATCGCGACGATAACGGTCAGTATATCAATCCAGAACATGTTATGCTCCCAGTAATTTTTTGACAATCGCCTGTACGCGACGGCCGTCCGCTTTGCCGGCGACGGCTTTCATCGCAGTCCCCATCACTTTTCCCATATCCGCCGGGGATGCGGCTCCGCTTTCTGCGATGGCCGTTTTTACGATATCGGTAAGCGCCGCATCGCTGAGTTCCGCCGGCAGATAAGTTTCTATCAGTGCCAGTTCCGTCTCCTCGGCCGCCGCCAGATCTTCGCGCCCGGCCGCCCGGTAGGTCCGGATGGAATCCTGACGCTCCTTTGCCGCCTTCTTTAAGACCGCGATCTCGTCCGTTTCCGTCAGATCGCGGATCAGCTCGATCTTTTTTTCACGCAGTTTGGCGATCAGCATGCGCAGGGTGCGGACCCGGTCGCCCTCTTTTTTCAGCATCGCCTGTTTCAAATCTGTCTGGATGCGTTCGGTGTAGCTCATAAGATTCCCCGCTTAGCGTTAATCGCTTATTTTACAAATGAATTATTTTATTAAAAAGGATTTTATTGTATTTTGGGGCAGAGGAAAGGTTCACAATGGATAAAGAGCTTCTGCGTTTGTTTGATGGGGACGATGTCACCGTTTTGGGACTCATGAGCGGGACCTCCGCGGACGGGCTGGATCTCTGCCGGGTGCGTTTCACCGGCCGGGACCGCTATCCGCGCTATGCAGTATTGTCCACCGGTTTTATTCCCTATCCGAAGGAATTCGGGGAGGCGTTTAAGCGTCCGCTGGAACTGAGCGGGGCGGAGATCGCGCACTGGCATATGGAATGGGGACGATGGGCAGCGAAGGAGCTGAAACAAGTCCGCGGCGATTACGATGTGATTGCCAGTCACGGACAGACCCTGCTGCACCGGCCGCCGGATTACACTCTGCAGATCGGGGAAGCCCGCTGCGTGGTACAGGCGCTGAAAAAGCCGCTGATCTGCGATTTCCGCAGCGCGGATGTCTGTCGGGGCGGACAGGGCGCTCCGCTGATCCCCATCGTGGACGATTATCTGCTTCGCGATGAAAATGATGCCGTACTGGCCCTGAATATGGGTGGCATTGCCAACATCACCTGGCTGCCTCCAAAGAGAAGCGGCCTGCCGATCCGCGCCTGGGATACGGGCCCGGCCAACACCCTGATCGACAAGGCCGTGATCGATTACAGCGCAGGCAGGCGGCTCTACGACAAAGCCGGACTAATTGCCCGGCGCGGAAAAACGGACAGGAAGGTGCTGAAGAATCTGCTGCAAGATCCGTATTTCCGGCGCGATATTCCCAAATCCGCCGGACAGGAGCAGTTTGGAAATGATTTTTACCGGAAGATCAAAGCGCAGATCAATCCCCAAACGGATACGGAATGGGAAAATTTTATTCGTAGCTTGAGTGATTTTACCGTTGAATCGATTGTATCGGAGTGCGGCAAGCGGTTGCCCGCGGAACCCCGTATCAGGAGGATCTATGCCAGCGGCGGCGGCGCGGAGAATCTTTTCATCCTGGAGCGTCTGCAGGAACGTTTTCCGGGAACGGAAGTCCGGAAATTTGATCTGCCGGGTGTCGACAGCGGCAGTAAAGAAGCTTTCGGGTTTGCCTATCTGGGCTACCTGTTCCTGCGCAGGATACCGGGGAACGTGCCCTCGGTTACCGGCGCCTCGAAAGCCTGCGTCCTGGGGACGATATATTTTTAATGAACCTGAGTCAAGTTTTTTTAGTTCTGTCCGTACCAAACCCCTCCGCCATTACCAGCCGTTCGCCGACAGGCGGATGCGAATAGTACATCCATTTAATGAAAGGCGTAGGGTAGGCGTTGGAGAGGTTGCGGTTCGCCAAACCGGCCATCGCCCGCTTAAAGGCATCCGCATTGCCGGTACTCTCCAGCGCGTAGCGGTCCGCCTGCCGTTCAAAATGCCGCGATACCGCGTTCATCAGCGGCCGCACGATCAGATAGTTCAGCAGCGAGAAACACAGGATAAAGAGGGGAAAGGCCGCAAGCCGGGCATTGAAGGTGCTTAAGTAGTCAGGATAGACGCTCAGCAGAATACGGTGGGTCAGGTAAAAGATTAAAAGCTGGAACAGCGCGGAGATCAGAATATTCCGCAAAATATGACGGTGCCTGTAATGGCCCACCTCATGCGCGATCACCACTTCCAGTTCATCCGTCCGCATATTCTGTACGATATTGTCACTGAGTACGACCCTCCGCGTTCTTCCCAGTCCGCCCAGAAAGGCGTTTTCCTTCTTGGTCTGCCGGCTCATGTCCTGCAAATAGAATCCCCGGATCTTCAATCCGCCCTTTTTCAGGATCGCCGCCAAGCGGGAGGTCAGGTTCTCGTCCCGGATGGGAGTATAGGTGTTAAAAAGCGGAAGAATGACCAGCGGATAGAGGGTCGCAAAAATTCCCGATACCAGCACCATTGCCGCCGCCGCGAGCAGCCACCAATATTCCGGGGACAGTGAAAAACTCCAGAAAAGAATGAGCGCCAACAGGGGGCTCAGGATAAGGTTCAGCATAAGATTCTTGAATTCGTCTCCCCAGAATTGTGCGGGATTCTGATTGGAAAAGCCGAAACGATGTTCCATGCGGTATCCGGAGATGTAGGCAAAGTACAGTTCGGCGGGCAGGGGGACCAGGAGGAAGATCCAAATAAAGAAAAGAAAGCGCCAGAAGGGATTTTCCGGCAGGATCTGCAGAAGCGGGAGGGAAAAAAAAAGAATGAAAACAAGCGTGATCAGGGCGGAGAAGATTTGTTGCGTCAGGGCGATGCGGCGTTTCTGGATCTCGTAATCGCGGGCGCGTGTCTGTTGTTCCGGGTTCAGGAACGGGTGGATGTCGGGCATATCAATAAATTTCCAGCATCATGATCTCGGGAAAATCCGGGCAAAGTTTGTCGTAGGCGCTTCGGGCTTCCTCGCTTGTACTAAAATCGCCGATGATCACGCGGTAAAGAATGCGTTTATCCGCTTTGGCGCGTTCCACATAGCTCAGATAGCCGGAATAGTCGGCGAAACGGCGGGACAGTTCAAGGGCATCGGCGCGTTTTTCCGCCGCATAGATCTGCAGGGCGTAGACCGGGTCCGAGCCTTCGCTGCGGCTTCCGCGCTGATGCAAAAATCCCTTTGGAGCCTGGGGAGATTCAAGATTCGCCCCCAGTCCCCGGAACATTTCCTGCCAGGCGTCATTGTGTTCGGGCGCCGGGCTTTCCGCAAGGGTTCCGGATCCGGCTTCGGCATAGAGCACGCGGGTGGGATACAGGGACATGATCTCGAGGCTGTCCGCCGCTGCGCGGGATATCCAGAACAGTCCGGAGGTGTTTTCGAGCCGGTCGTTGACCGTGACAAGCACGCGTTTCCCGCTGATGACGTAATAGAGCTCGATCTGTGTTCCCAGCGGAATGCTGTCGTGAGCCGCAGTCAGTCCGTCATGGGAAAAAAGCTCGCCGGAAGCCGTTTTTTGTCCGACAAAGGCATTGTCGTAGATCACCACATCCGCCTCCGTCTGCGCGCAGATAAAGATGAAGAGTGACAGCAAGAGGATGGGGATCACAATTCTTCGCATCATGGCTCCTTCCATTCAGAACGTATAGCCGATATTCACTTTTGCCGCAAGAAGCATCTTGGGTCCGGCAGGGACGTTCCAGGGGATAATATAGGTCATTTTCGGGGTAATATACCAGTTTTTTAACGCAAGATAGGTTCCCGCCTGCAGAGAAATGTCCGAAAGTCCGGCCGGCATGCTGACGCCGAAACAGGTATGAGGGAAAAGATCCAGACCGGCTCCCAGCATGAACTGGAACGGCAGAAAGGTATCCCAGGTATAGGCGGCGCTGAATTTCCAGTACCAGCTCCGGATAAAGGGATCGAAGTGGCTTTCGATAAAATAGGGGATGCGGGATTTCAGGTCCGAAAAATTCAGGTTCAGCGCCAGGGTCGCGTCCGGCATGTCGCTGCGTCCGGGATAAAAGGTCGCGGAAATGCCGCCGCTCAGGTACATTCGTTCCCGGAGTTCATGGTAATAATTCAGCAGGATACCGGTCTCGCGATAGGCGGAAAAATTCCCCAGGCTGTTCACGTACCAGGGTGCGATACTGATATTGTATTTGGTAAGATAAGCCGAGGCGTTCAGCGCAAAGACCGGCACTGCGCCCGCCGGAACAAAGCGCCGGAAGGCATAACGGCTGGCGATCTCTGCATTAACATCCAGATAGATCTGTGCTGCGGCAAGATGGAAAAAACACAGGATCAGTAGCAGGGAAGATTTTTTTATCATATTGAATGTTAACACATTCCTCCGAATAAATCAACACGCAATCCCTGCCTCCCGCGGAAAAAGTCTTCGTTCTTCCCGCGTTATTGCCTATATTCCGGCAATAAGCACCCGTTTGGAGAATACAAAATGAAAAAACTCTTTTTCTTTTTTACGTTATTTGCTCTGATCCATGCAAATCCGCCGGTTTATATTGCCTTTCTCTGGCATATGCATCAGCCGGTCTATTATCCCGGCGAGGATGTGATCCAGAGTGCCGCTGCAAATCATTACAGCTTCAATCTGCTGGATGTGTTCAACTCCCGCTATGGTCCCTACACTGCCTGGCCGGCGTCCGCAGTGACAAAAGGCATCAATGCCGGACTGGGGCATCTGGGCGCGCAGGTAAGTTTTTCGGGTTCGCTGATCCAGAATCTGAACCGCCTGGAAAGTGCGGGAAATGCGAACTTTTCGAACTGGAAATCTTCCTGGAATTCCATCAGGATTCGTCTGACCGTCTCCGGCAATCCCCGCATCGATATGGTGGCCTTCGGCGAATATCATCCGCTGATGCCGCTGACGGAATACCGGGACATCCGCGATCAGATCCGCATGCACAAGGACAGTTTTGCGGAAAATTTCAGCGGCGAATACTCCAAAGGCATTTTTCCTCCCGAGAACGCCTTTTCCCTGCACATGATCCCGGGCCTGCTTGATGAAGGCATTGAATGGGTGCTGGTGGACAACGTGCATATGGAGCGAAGCTGTACAAATTATCCTTACAGTACGGGTGGCGGATTGTACGAACCCAACCGTGCGGATGTCCGGAATCCGGACCCCGGCGACTGGAAACAGCTGAACAATCTCTGGGCGCCGACCAAAGTTTCCGCCGCCTGGGGGCATCGCCCGCACTATACCGAATATATTGAACCGGAAACGGGCGAGAGCCGGAAGATCATCGTAGTTCCGGCTTCCCGCTACCTGGGAAACGAGGATGGGCGCGGCGGCTTCGGCGCGCTGCTTTACGAAGATGTTATCAGCCAGCTGGAATCCTTCAACACGGATTCGCAGCACCCCATACTGATCGTTCTGCATCATGACGGCGACAATTACGGCGGCGGCACGGATTCCTATTACGGCAGTAACTTTGACAACTTTGTCAGCTGGCTGAACAGCGAGCCCGATCGTTTTGTCTGCACTACGGTCCAGGATTACCTGGACATGTTCCCGCCCGATCCCGCGGATATCATCCATGTGGAGCCCGGCAGCTGGAGCGGAGCAGACAACGGCGATCCGCAGTACCGCAAGTGGCTCGGGGAGCCGGGCAGTGACGGTTACTCGCCGGACCGCAACAGCTGGGGCGTGATCACGGCGGCCAGGAATATTTTGCGGACGGCGGAACAGATGGCCCCCGGATCTGCCGCGCTTCCCCAAGCCCGCGAATATCTGGCTATGGCGCAGACTTCCTGTTACTGGTATTGGGACGGTTCCGAAGGCGGGCTTTGGGATTCCCATCCCTCTCGCGCGGCCAACCTGGCTGTCGAAAATCTTAGCGCCATTCTTGCGGCCGGAACAGACGAAACCCCGCCTGCCATTTTTCTGCCGCAGCGCGATCCTTACAATCCCGGTGCGACGGAATTTACTGTTGCCCAGACTTCGGATATGACGGTTTGGAGCTATGTCTACGATCATGCGGGACTGAGCCGTGTCGATTTGAAGTACCGGGAAGATCAGGACGGTCTGCCATCCGCCGGAAATGCCACTTACGCCGGCGCTCCGGGTGTGGGGGACTGGCAAAGCATTTCCATGAGCGGGATCAGCATCGCGTCCCGGACCAATCCGCTGCCCCTTTACAAGGCAAGGGAATATTCGGCACAGATCAGCGGAAAAAACGAGATCCTGCTGGATTACTATGTCGAGGCCGAAGATGTGCACGGCAATATTGCGCGTTCCCCCATCCAGCAGGTATGGATCGGCGAATACAGCGGCGGCGCTGCAGGCGGCGGGCTGAGCTGGACTCCGCTGAATCCTGCTCCGGACGACAGCATTACCATCAGCATAACAGGCGCCGGAATCGCCGCTACCCTGCACTGGGGCGTCAACGGCTGGCAGCAGCCCAATGCGGTGTACCGGCCGGCGGGCACAACCTTATGGAACGATAATGTAGCGGCGCGCACGCCGATGAACGGTCCGGCGGACAATACGCTCAGTATCACGGTCGGACCCTTCAACAGTCCCTTGCAAACGGTCGCTTCACTGGATTTTGTGATCCATTACAGCGATGACACCTGGGATAACAACCAGGGAAACGATTATCATATTCCGGTACAAGAGCCCGTCACGGCAAGCAGCGGCGGAACGCTGGCAAGGTTGCTCGCCTTCCCGAATCCCGGAAAAGACATATTTACTCTCCGCTATGATCAGGCAGGCGCGGATGCGGCCACGTTGCGCATTTTCGATCTTGCCGGGCGCTGTTTGCTGACGCGGCGCGTCGCTGCCGCCGAACAGCCTATTGATATCCGTTCGCTGCCCCAGGGAATGTATATCATAACCCTGACACCCAAAAACGGGCAGCCTGTCATAAAAATGAAGTACCTGAAGTTATAGAACAGCGGGAACAGCTTGAGTCAAGTTGAGGCAATATTGCAGTAAAAACTTGACTCAAGCGATTAAAAACAATAAACAATAATCCCCCCAAAAGCGAAAAATGCCGACACTTGGGGTGGTGTCGGCATTTTTCTACACAGGAGGGAACTTAAAAATATCTTTATCGATTCTTTTTTATTGGTTCCTGCAAGATGGAAAAGAACGATTCTGTTCTATTATACAATATTAATTTTACGCTGTCAAATAAAATAATGCTTTGTTTGCACTTTTTTAGGACTTAAATTCACTGGCTTTTTTGAAAGGACCGAAGGTAGTTTTAACGATGATTATTGCAATTGACGGGCCTTCCGGATCCGGAAAAAGTTCCACCGCAAAACAGGTCGCAATTGCATTGGGCTATGTCTACCTCGACACCGGTGCCATGTACCGCGCGGCCGCTGTGGGCGTTCTGCGTTCCGGGATCGATCCCGAAGACGAAATTGCGGTGGCAAATGCGGTCAGGTCCATGGATATCGGGTTCTGCGGGGACAAGATCCTGCTGAACGGCGAAGATGTCTCTGTGGAGATCCGCCGCGATGCCGCCAATAAAGCCGTCACCCCCGTCAGCGCCAATCCTGCCGTTCGCGACCTGATGGTCGAAAAACAACGCGCCTTTGCACGGAACCACAATGTGGTGATGGAAGGCCGGGATATCGGTACCGTGGTCTTTCCCGACGCGGACTTCAAATTCTTTCTGACGGCGGACCTGGACGTCCGCGCAAGACGAAGAATGCGGGAAGCGCCCGAAAAACTCGGTTTTGAAGCCGTCCGCGCCGATCTGCAGCGCCGGGACGAACGCGATTCCACCCGCGCCCATTCTCCCCTGCGCAAAGCGGAAGATGCCCGGGAGATCGATACGGGTCATTTGACATTTGATGAACAGGTTGATAAGATCTTATCAATAATAGAAGAGCCAAAACATGGAGGAAAATGAATGGCTGAAGAGTTGAAGAACGTTAAACCCGTTAACCCTCAGGAAGAGGCCGTTGAGGTCGAAGACAAAGAAAGCGTCACGACCGAAGGCAATGAGGCACTGGAAGAAGTCAGCGAAGTGAAAGTCGAAGAAAGCGCTGACGAAGAAAAGACCGCAGAAGAAAACGCAGAAGAAGGAGCTACCGAAGAAAAAAGCGCCGAAGAAGCTGCGGAAGAAGCTACGGAAAAAGAAACATCTGCGGAAACGGAAGAAAAGACCGGAGAAAGTGCCGAACCGGTGACTGAGACTGTAAAAAAACACACCGGTGACATCTATGAACAGATCCGCGTTGTCAAACGCGAAGATATCGCGTCCGAAAAAGCCGCCGATATCAATCCCGAACTTGAAAAGATGTACGAAAAGACCCTGAACAAGTTCAGCAGTAACGAACGCGTCAACGGGCATGTGATCCGCATCACCGATAAAGAGGTGGTCGTGGATATCGGTTTCAAATCCGAAGGTTTGATTCCCGTTGAGGAATTCGGCAACAATATCCCGGAACTCGGCGACGAGATCGAGATCTTTGTGGACAAGATCGAAGACCGCAAGGGCCAGCTGATCCTTTCCAAGAAAAAGGCCGATTTCCTGCGTGCCTGGGAACGCCTGAAAGAAGTTCATGAATCCGACGGCGTCATCGAGGGTTATATTGTCAAACGCATCAAAGGCGGTATGGTAGTGGATCTCGGCGGTGTGGAAGGTTTCCTTCCCGGCTCCCAGATTGATGTGCGCCCCGTCACGGATTTTGATGCCTTCGTCGGAAAAACCCTGGAACTCAAGATCGTCAAGCTCAACGAAGCCCGCAAGAATATCGTGGTGAGCCGCAAGGAGATCCTGGAAGACGCGCTGAAAGAAAAACGCGAAGAACTGCTGAGCCAGATCCAGGTCGATCAGGTCCTGAAAGGCCGGGTGAAGAATATCACCGATTTCGGCGCCTTCATCGATCTTGGCGGTATCGACGGATTGCTGCATATCACCGATATGTCCTGGGGACGCATCAAGCATCCTTCGGAAATGCTTTCCATCGATGATGTGGTTGAAGTCAAGGTCATCGATTATAATACCGAAAAACAGCGGGTATCACTGGGTATGAAACAGCTCGAAGCCCATCCCTGGGAAGATATCGAACAGAAATATCCCATCGATTCCGTTGTCAAGGGCCGCGTGGTATCCATTACCAACTACGGCGTTTTTGTCGAACTCGAAAAGGGCGTTGAAGGCCTGATCCATATCTCCGAGATGAGCTGGACCCAGCATATCAAGCATCCTTCCGAGATCTACCAGATCAACGACGAGGTCGAAGCCCGCGTGCTGGCTATCGATTCCCATGAACGCAAGATCTCCCTGGGCGTCAAACAGCTGCAGCCGGATCCCTGGGATCAGCTCGAAAAGAAATACGCACCGGGAATGAAGGTGAAGGGCATTGTCCGCAACCTGACCCAGTTCGGAGCCTTTGTCGAGATCGAAGAAGGCATTGACGGACTCATTCATGTTTCCGACCTTTCCTGGATCAAGGTGGTCCGTCATCCCAAAGAGATTCTGCAGAAAGATCAGGAGATCGAGGTCATGATCCTCGAGATCAACAGCGAGACCCGCAAGATCTCCCTGGGCTACAAGCAACTTGAAAGCAATCCCTGGGAAGCCCTGGATAATAAATACAAGTCCGGAAAAATGGTCAAGGCCAAGGTTCTGAAGATCCTGGACAAAGGCATTATCATGACCATCGAAGGCGAAGAGGTTGAAGCCATTGTTCCGCTGAACAACATGAATAAAAAGGAAAAACGCGATTATACCCGTGATATCAAGCCTGGCGACGAACTTGAACTCCGTGTGGTGGAAGTCCGTCATGACGACCGCAAGATCGTGCTTTCCAGCGACGATCTGGCAATGTCGGAAGACGACAAGGATATAGCCCGCGTTATGGCAAAACAGGAAGAAGTGACGCAGAAGATAGAAATCCCGGAAGCGATCCTTACGAAGCTCCAGGATAAGAAATCCCGCAAGAAAGCGGAAACTGCCGAAACGGGAACGGTTGAAACGGAACCCGCCGAAGCGGAAGAAGTGAAGAAGCCCAAATCCGCCAAAGCCAAAAAAGCCGAAACGGAAGATAGCGAAAAAGCCGAAAGCGAAGCGGTCCAGGCCGAAGAAACCCCCGAAAGCGGGGAAGCCGAAAGCGCGGACAGCGAAAGCAAATAAGCGTAAAACCTTTATGATAGAAAAGCCGCTTTTCAAAAGCGGCTTTTTATTTTTACCGACATATTGCAGGAAAAGCCGTAAAACTCGCGAATAATTGAATTAATATCGGGGTTTTTGTCGAAATGATGTATGTTAAACGTATTTTGAATTGTAAAATCAACGGATAATGGTTACATTTAACAAATCATCAGGAATTTATGATGAAAAAAACATTACCGAAAATCATTGTTGTCCTGGCCGCCATCCTCTTCTGGTTTCTGGTCGTCTCCGGACAGAAATATGTCAGCGTGGTCGATCTGCCGCTGGAGGTCTATGAACCGCGTCAGGACAAGACGCTGGGGAAAAGCCTTCCCGAGAAAGTACGCGTAAGGATCGAAGGTCCCGGACGCGCAATTTATTTGCTGCGTTTTAAGAAAAACGTTTCCCTGGTTCTGGATGTGGGAACGGTCAATGACGGCGAGCGCATTTCATTGAAAAGTTATTTTGAAGCACGCCCGAACCAGGTTATCCTGGGGAAGGAAATGCGCTTTCTGGAGATCGTCTATCCCGACAGTATCGATATCGTGATCGAAGACCGCATCAGCCGCAGTATCCCGGTCAGGGTGTTTTCGGATATTACCGTCCGTCCGGGATATGTGCAAACTTCCCAGCCGCAGGCGGCTCCGGTCAGCGTGGAAGGTCCCTTGACGGTCCTGGAAAAGATCAGCCATATTTCCACGCAGCCGCTGAAACGCGAAAATGCGGATCTGTCCTTCGATGCGCTCTTGCCGCTGGTCAATCCGCTGCCGGAACTGCTAAAGATCAGTCCCGAAGCCGTTAACGTCCATGTCGATATCGAGGTCATCGGAGAACGCAGTATCAGCGGCATCCCGGTCCAGATCCGGAATCAGCCTGCCGAACTGCAGATCAAGGCCATTCCCGCGACGGTAACACTGCATTTTACCGGTGGGAATTCCCGTATCCAAAAACTGAACGCAGGGGATTTTACGGTATATTTTGATTATTTGACACAGTGGTTGCCGAACAAGCATTACTACACTCCGCGTGTGATTGAAGCAACGGATGTACTGGATGTCACGGCCATCAGTCCCGAACGGGTCGAGATCATCGTAAGCAGGAAAAATCATCCATGACAGATCCGGACCTTTTCCCCTGTATACTCGGGATAGAATCCTCCTGCGACGAGACCAGTGCGGCGGTGCTGGAGGGATTCCATGTGCGTTCGCACATCGTGTATTCCCAGATGATCCATAAAAAATACGGTGGTGTCGTGCCCGAACTGGCCAGCCGCGCGCACGAACACGCCATTTCGCAGGTGGTACACGCCGCATTTGAAGCTTCCGGAAAAAGCCCGGAGGACATCGATGCGCTAGCCGTAACCTACGGACCGGGTTTAATGGGCGCACTGCTGGTCGGACTGAATTACGCCAAGGGTTTTGCCCTAGCCCGGGACATCCCCCTGATCGGTGTGAACCATGTGGAAGCGCATCTCTACGCACCCATGCTGGAGTTTCCCGAACTGAAACCGCCCTTTCTCAGTCTTCTGGTCTCCGGCGGGCATACCATGCTGGTGGATGTGCGGGGGATGCGGGATTTTAGCATTCTGGGCAGTACCCGCGACGATGCGGCGGGAGAGTCCTTTGACAAGACCGCGCGCCTTCTGCAGATCGGTTATCCCGGGGGACCGGTCATCGACACCCTCTCGGATTCCGGGAATCCGCGCGCGCTGCGTTTCCCACGCTCCCTGCTGGAAGCCGACAGCCTGGACTTCAGCTTCAGTGGAATGAAAACGGCGGTACTGAACCATGTGCGTAAACATCCGGAGCTGTCGGATAAGGAAAAAGCGGATATCGCGGCCAGTTTTCAGGAAGCGGTCGTAGATGTGCTGAAAGAAAAATTGCGCAGAGCGGTGCGGGCCAGCGGACACAAGCGCGTCGTACTGGCCGGCGGCGTGGCGGCAAATCGCCGTCTGCGCGCGGAATTGAAAAAGATGGCGGAGAAAATGCAGCTGGAATTGTATTATCCGCCTTTGGAATATTGTACGGACAACGCGGCAATGATCGCCGCTACCGGCGTGATGTACCAGCGTGCGGGATTGTTCTCGGACCTGGAGATCGCCGCAGTTCCCAACCTGAAACTGGCGTAAAGGAGTCTAAAATGGTCATTGTATTCAAACCCAATGCAAGCAGCGAACAAATTCAAAATGTCAAGAATTATCTGCTAAATCTGGGTTTTGAGTACCATTTTAGCGAGGGAAAGGAAGTTACCATCCTGGGTGTGATCGGCGACACCAAACGCCTTGTACCGGAATATTTTCTGAAGCTCGACGGTGTCTCGAACGCTTTCCGTATCCAGGAAACCTACAAACTCTGTTCCCGGACCTTCCATCCGCGCAATACCCGGGTCAAGGTTGACAATCTGGTCATCGGCGGCAACGATATTGCCGTGATGGCCGGCCCCTGTTCTATCGAGAACGAATCGATGATCTATGATATCGCACGCGAGATCCGGCGCTCCGGAGCCAATATCATCCGCGGCGGCGCCTTTAAGCCGCGTTCTTCACCCTATGCCTTTCAGGGACTCGGAGAAGAAGGTCTGCGTTATTTGCGCGCCGTCGGCAACGAGACCGGCTGCCCTGTCGTGTCGGAGATCATGGCCATCAGTGATATCCCGCTCTTTGAGCAATATGTGGATATTATCCAGATCGGCGCCAGGAATATGCAGAATTTTGCCCTGCTCAAGGAGCTGGCGCACATGCGCAAACCCATCCTGCTCAAGCGCGGGATCTCGGCTACCATCGAAGAATGGCTGAATTCCGCGGAATACCTGGCCTCCAAGGGCAACCAGAAGATCATTCTCTGCGAGCGCGGTATACGCACCTTTGAGAATTCCACCCGTTTTACGCTGGACCTCTCTTCCGTGCCGGTGATCAAGAAAAAATCGCACCTTCCCATTATTGTGGATCCCAGTCATCCCATGGGACAGAGCGATCTGGTTATTCCCATGGCGCGGGCGGCGGTTGCCGCGGGTGCGGACGGCATTATGGTGGAAGTGCATCACAATCCCGCCGAGGCGCTTTCGGACGGCCCGCAATCCCTGACCTTCAAACAATTCGAGAATCTGATGCGCGAGATCCGCATGATCGCCGAAGCCATCGGGAGAAATATTGCAAGCAATGAAGCCTGAAAAGGAATTTGCGGTCATCGGTTACGGCCGCTTCGGGAAACTTTGGGCGCAGATCCTTGCGGAACACGGCCGGGTCTCTGTGTATGAATCCCGTAGCGATGCGCAGTCCCCGGACGGCGGGCATATCCGCTTTTCGGGACTGCCCGAGGCGCTGAAAAAGCCCGTGATCTTTCTCTGCATTCCCATTTCGGAGATAGAGACTTTTCTTAAAACAAACGCCGTGACGCTTTCCCGGGAATCCGTAGTGATCGATACGGCTTCGGTCAAAAGCTATCCCATCGCCTGGATGGATGCTCTGATCCCGGATGTGCCACATCTGGGCCTGCACCCACTCTTCGGTCCCGACAGCTACCGCGCCGATCAGACAAATCTGATGATCATTACGCCTTCGGCCCAATACCCGAAACTGGCCGCGCAGTGGTCGGAAATCTTTGCATCCTGGCGCTTTTTCACCCAGATCATTTCCCCGGACGAACACGACCGCAGTATCGCCTATTCACAGGGCGTAACGCATTTTGTCGGGAATGTCCTGCAGGAAATGCACCTGCCAAAGACCAATACCCCGACCCACGGCTTTACCCTGCTGCAGGACGTTGCCCGCTTCTGCAGCAACGATACGCCGCAGCTTTTCCGGGATATGCTGCTCTATAATCCGCATTCGGAACGGATGTTCAGCGATTTTATCCGGGCCTCCCACCGGATATCCACCTATATCCGCCGGGAAAATACCCTGAAAAGCGGACCGCTGACCCTGGGCGTGATGGGCGAGGAAGGCAGTTTTTCCCAGGAAGCGGGGGAACAGTGGCTGCAGGATAACCAGCTCCGCGATGCCCGGCTCCTTTGCCTTTCCAATGCCCAAAAAGTGTATCAGGCCCTGGATTTCGGGAGCATACAGGTAGGCCTGCTGCCTATCCAGAATGCGGCCGGCGGCATGGTCCTGGAAACCGTCCGCGGCATGGCCGAACACAACTGCAAGATCACGGGATTCTTTCCCTTTCTGGTCCGTCAGTGCCTGATGGTCCGGAAGAACTGCCGGAGCGACGTGCCCGTCTCCATCCATTCCCATCCCCAGGCACTGCGTCAGTGTAAACGCTATCTGCAGAAACACTACCCCGGAATTCCGCTGATCGAAGAAGAAGATACCGCCGGTGCCGCACGCAAGCTCGCCCACGGAGAACTGCCGGAAAATGCCGGAGTCGTTGCGCCTGAGAAATGCGCCGCCATCTACGGACTAAAACTACTGCGCAGGGGAATTCAGGATTTGAGCCACAATATCACAGACTTTGTCACGGTGATCAGGGAATGAAGACAAAACAGGTCAAAATCATTCAGCCCCTTGAATCTATTCGCGGACAGATCACACTGCCCGGCGACAAATCCATGAGCCACCGCGCGCTGATCTTTGCCGCCATTGCCCGCGGAAATTCCAAGATCCGGCATTTGAATATCGGAGCCGACGCGCTGTCCACTATCGCCTGCCTGCAAAAACTCGGTGTCAGCTTCCAGCTGGGAAAATTCACCGTCGATGTCAACAGTCCCGGCTTCTTTCACTGGACACAGCCCCCGGACGGCCAGATGAACTGCGGGAATTCGGGGACGACCCTGCGCCTGCTGGCGGGCCTGCTGGCGGGAAAACCCGGGCTGGACCTGACTCTGACCGGCGACGCTTCGCTCAGCCAGCGGCCCATGCAGCGCATCATTGATCCGCTGAAGAAAATGGGCGCGAATATCGAGTCCCATGAAGGCTGTCTGCCGATCCGTATCCAGGGAAGGAACCTGAAAGGGATCCATTATGTCCTGCCCGTGGCCAGCGCGCAGGTTAAATCCTGCATTCTGTTCGCGGGACTTTCGGCACAGGGCAAAACCTATGTCGAAGAACCGATCGCCACCCGCGATCACAGCGAAAATATGATGAAGATCTTTCACATTCCGGTCTTCCGGAATAAAAAGATCATTTCCGTGCATACCCTGCGCCGCAATGTGCAGGGTTTTGAGTATTCCGTTCCGGGCGACCCGTCTTCCGCCGCCTACTGGGTAGCCGCCGCACTGATGCTGAACAAAAGCCGTATCCTGCTGCGGAAAATGTCCCTGAATCCCACACGCATCGCCTATATCCGCCTGCTGAAAAAATGCGGCGCCCGCATCGATATCCTGCCGGAAGACAAAAAGATCGAACCCGTAGGCGATATCGTGGTATACAGCTCCGGTCTCAAGGCTTTTAACATCAATAACCGCATTGTTCCGGGACTGATCGATGAGATCCCCCTGCTGGCCCTGATCGCTGCGCGGGCGAACGGGATCAGCCGTATCCGCGGAGCCAAAGAACTCCGCTATAAGGAGAGTGACCGTATCAGCACAAGCGTGGAAATGTTGCGGACCCTGGGCGTGGAGGTCACCGAGTATGAAGACGGAATGGATATCAAAGGACCGGTTGTTCTGCAGGGCGGTCTGGTAAATGCCTACGGGGACCACCGCATAGCCATGACCGCTTCCATCGCCGGACTGATCGCCCGGGATGCGGTACAGGTGCAGGACTGGAAAAGCGTGGATATCTCCTATCCGAATTTTTATCCCATTCTCGAAAGGATCAGTAAATCATGAGATTTGGACTGCTGGGTTACGGGATCCAATATTCCATGAGTCCGGTGATCCATACCATGATCGCCCGGGCAGTATTGAGCTATGAATTGTTTGATGTAGCTCCCGAAGATTTCGAGCTCAAACTGAGCAGTGAAATGGCAAAATTGTCCGGTTTTAACGTCACGATCCCCTACAAAAAGACCATTCTTCGGTACTGCCACGAATTTGATTCCCTGGTACAGCGTCTCGGCGCGGCAAATACCGTCCTAATCCGCAATAATATCTGGAAAGCCTACAATACCGATTTTCCCGCGTTTATCCGGGTTATGGAGAATCATATCCCGGATTATTTAGCCTATCACCCCGTCGTGGTGGGTTACGGAGGTGTGGCGCGGGCGGCGGTCCACGGCCTGAAGCATCTGGATTATGTGAGCATCAGCCTGATCGGCGGAAAGAGCGACAAAGAACGCCGGGCATTTTTGAACAAGGTCCGGCCGGATATGGATATGCGCATTTTTGACAACTTGCCGGAAATGTCGAAACTCTGGATCAACTGTACGCCGGCGGGGAATATCGATCATCCGCGTATCCCGCCCTGTTTCAACGATATGCAGGAGGGCGATTTTCTTTTCGATCTGAACTACATGCCTCGGCCGACCTATCTGGAACAATATGCCGAAAAAAGGGGAGTCACCCACATCAACGGCCTGCGCATGCTGATCCTGCAGGCGCTGGAAGCCCAGAAGATCTGGCTGGGAACGGCCGTCATGGACGAAAAGGAAGTCGACAATATTCTATACATGATCAATCAGTAAGCTGCCGGCATGCCCGGCATGTATCGGGGGTCACTTATGCAACAGATAATCAGCTATATGAGCGCAGGCGAAAGCCACGGACCGGCGGAAGTCCTGATAATCCGCGGACTTCCTGCAGGTTTTCATCTGGATATTGACGCGCTCGACCGGCAATTGCAGCGGCGGCAGCAAGGCTACGGACGCGGGGGGCGAATGCGTATCGAAAAAGATGAGGTCCGTGTTCTCAGCGGACTGCGGCACGGTATCACGCTGGCCTCACCCCTGACCCTGATGATCGAAAATAAAGATCATGCCCGGTGGCGGAAAGAAATGGATCCCCTGCAGGGCGAAGCGCAGTCAAAGGTCCGCGTACCGCGGCCGGGTCATGCGGATTTTGCGGGTGCCGCAAAATACGGTTTTGACGATATCCGGAATGTCCTGGAACGCGCTTCCGCACGCGAAACTGCCGCGCGGATCCTGGCCGGTGCAGTATGCCGGCAGTTTCTCGAAGAACTGGGTATGCGCCTGGGCAGTTACCTGATCCGGCTTGCGGATGTCCGCTGCCCGGATATGCAGCCGGGCGAAGAACTTTTTCGCAAGGCAGAGGAATCGGATGTCCGTTGCCCGGATCCCAAAAGTGCAGAATTAATGCGCAAGGCCATCGACAAGGCCAAAGCGGCGGGGGATTCCCTCGGCGGTATCTTCAGAGTGGCCGTTCTGGGTCTGCCGCCCGGACTGGGTTCCTATGTGCACTGGGACGAAAAGCTTACATCCCGTATTGCCGCAGAGATCATGGGTATCCAGGCTGTCAGGGGAATCGCGTTCGGAGCGGGATTTGAGGGCGCCGGATTGAGCGGTTCTGCCTACCATGACATCTTTGTGATCGAAAAAGAGCGGATAAAACGGGCAACGAACCGCGCCGGCGGTCTGGAAGGGGGTATGAGCAACGGCGAGGTCCTGCAGTTTGACGCGGTCATGAAGCCTATTCCCACACTGACAAGTCCGCTGGACAGTTTTAATATGGACACGATGAAAAAAGTCACCGCGCACCAGGAACGTTCGGATGTCTGCGCGCTGCCGGCGGCCGCCGTCGTTGCCGAAAATCTTTGCGCCGTGCCCCTGCTGAATGCCCTGCTGCTGCGCTATGGCGCGGACCGCTGGGACCACATCCTCCGGAGGGTAAAGGAAGATGCCTGAAAGGGGAAAGCATCTTTTTCTTACCGGGATGATGGGTTCCGGGAAAAGCAGCTGCGGACGCGCATTGGCCGCCCGGCTGCATTGCGATTTTATCGATCTGGATAAAGAGATCGTAAAAATGCGGGGGAAAAGTATTGAAGCGATCTTCCGGGATGAGGGCGAAGCAGCGTTCCGCAATGCCGAAAGTGCCTGTGCCTTTGCCCTGGAACTGCCGCAGCGCAGCGTGATCGCCACCGGCGGGGGATTTCCTCTGCGCAGCGAGAACCGCGACTGGATGCGCCGGCTGGGAACCCTTATTTGGCTCAGGGCGGAACCGGAAAAGATCGCCGAGCGTGTCAGCGGCGGCGAACGGCCCCTGCTGAAGGACAAGAAGGATCCTGCGACGATTGGAAGGATCCTGGATGCGCGCAAACCCTTTTATGCGGAAGCCGATCTGCATATCGATACCGGCGGGCACAGTATAGAGGGGGTTGTGGACATCATTCTGAAGGAACTGGAAAAATGGAAACGATCAGAATAAGAACAAGGCCGCCTTACCGCATTTCGGTCGAACCCGGACTGCTGCAGCACAGTGGCGAAATGCTGAAAACCTTGTTTTCCTCCGGGACCCGTATTACGATCCTGGTCTCGGAAACCCCGGGGAAGCATTACTTGGAAACTCTGGAAAACAATCTGAAAGCTGCAGGATTTGACTGTCTGGCATTCAGCGTTCCGCCCGGAGAAAAACGGAAAAACCTGCAGACGGTTTCGGAACTCTACGATGCACTGATCAATGCAGGAATGGACCGTTCTGACTGCATTCTGGCGCTGGGCGGCGGCCGTGTGGGTGATATCGCCGGTTTTTGTGCAGCCACTCTCTACCGCGGTATCCCTTTTGTTCAGGTCCCGACTACATTGTTAGCCCAGGTGGACGCTTCGGTCGGCGGAAAGACCGGCGTCAATCACGAGAAAGCCAAAAATCTGATCGGCGCTTTCTATCAGCCAAGGACGGTGCTGATCGATCCGGAACTGCTCAGGACCCTGGATATGCGGGAACGGGTTTCCGGTTTTGCGGAAGTCCTGAAATACGGCTTTATCGCCGATGCCGCCCTTTTGGAAACCTGCATAACCCGGCGCGATGCCATTCTGAACGCAGAAGATTTGTTGCTGCTGACAGATATTATTTGCCGTTCGGTCCGCATCAAAGCTCGTATTGTTGAAAAGGATGAACGTGAAAGCGGTCTGCGCATGCTGCTGAATTTCGGACACAGCATCGGGCATGCCATCGAAAAAGCCTCGGGGTACGCGCTGCGCCACGGCGAAGCCCTGCTGATCGGAATGGATGCCGCATTGCGGCTCAGCATCCGTTTTGCCGGTCTTGCTCCCGAAAGCCAGGCGCGATTCAGCGCATTTTTGAATGCATTGCCCCGGCCGCGAACGGATCTGCAACTGTCGCCGGAAATACTGATCGACAATTTGCGTTACGATAAAAAGAATAAGAACCGGCAGACCCGTTTTGTCCTTCTGCGCGCACCGGGAAAAACGCTGATCCGTGATGATATTCCCCAAACGGCAATCCGCGAAATCCTGGAAACCTTACTGTAACTTAAAAGGAAATGCCATGGCCGAAAACAACGATGCGCCCATGAAGATCCTGGTTATCCACGGTCCCAATCTGAATATGCTGGGACACCGGGACCGCGCTCAGTACGGAACCCTGACTCTGGATAAACTGAATACCCTGCTCCGCAAAGAAGCGCAGGCTTTGAATATTGAACTGAGCATTTACCAGTTCAATTCCGAGGAAAAGATCATCCGTACCCTGCAGCGTCAACGCAACAAATGCAATGCCGTTATCCTGAATCCGGCTGCTTATACGCACTACAGTTACGCGATCCGCGATACCATCGAATTATTGCCGGTCCCCGTAGTGGAAGTGCATTTATCCAATATCTACGAGCGTGAGGACTTCCGCAGAATTTCCGTTACCAAAGCGGTATGCCTCCATCAGATCTACGGGAAAAAAGAGCAAAGCTATATAGAAGCCCTGCATTTTTTATACGAGCATCTCCGGAAAAAATCATGAAATATTTGTCGCGCGAATTCTTTATGCAGGATGTGCGGCGGGTTGCCGAAAAACTCCTGGATACATGGCTGATCCGGGATTTTCCCGGCGGAGGGCGTCTGATCGGGCGTATCGTGGAAACGGAAGCTTATGCCCACACCGATGATCCGGCCTCGCATTCCAGTAAGGGGAAAACGCCGCGCAATGCCGTGATGTTCGGTCCGGCGGGGCATCTTTACGTCTACTTTACCTACGGCATGCATTTTTGCTGCAATGTGGTCACCGCTGCGGAAGGCCGCGGTGAGGCGGTATTGCTGCGTGCGCTGGAACCGCTGGAAGGCATTCCACGCATGGCATTGAACCGTTACGGAAAGGAAAATATCAGTGAGCGGGAACTGAAAGACCTTTGCCGGGGACCTGCAAGGCTGTGCCGTGCTTTTGCTATCGGCCGCGAGCAGAACGGTACGGATCTTTGCGGCGGAGAGATCCGTATAGGTGAGGGCGATGCGATATCGAAACTGCCGATAGCCCGCAGCAGCCGTATCGGGATCCGGGAGGGACGTTCGCATCTCTGGCGCTTTTACTTTCAGAACGATCCCTGGATTAGCGGTCCGGTAAAAGACAGGCTTATATGAAAAGCAGGGATGAACAGAATTTTCCCCCGGAGATCTCGCCGCGGCAACTCTGGAACGCAAACGGCATTCTTCAGCAGATTGTATTTCTCCTGATCATGGGACTGGTTTATTTCATTATCCGGATGCTGGTGAACAATGCTCCGGGCCAATACACAGGACTTGAACGGTGGCTGCAGTTCCTGCAGGGGATGTTCCGCCAGTCACGTCCGCTGCAATCCTTCCTGACAGCGCCACTGATCGGGATGCTCGCCGCCTTTCTGCTGCTTGGACTGGATACGCTGGCGGGTTATCTGATGCGAAAAGAGCTGCGGACCTGGATGGGCCGCGGGGATTTTATGCTGCCGACGGATAAAAAACAGCGTAGCTGGGCCTTTGCCATAACCTTACTGGGCTCCGGTGTGGAAGAACTGCTTTTTCGCGGGTTTATCTTCAATGCATTGCTGCCGATCTGGGACAGCTGGATCTGGGCGGCGCTGATCCTTTCTGCCCTGTTTGCCTTTTTGCATGCGGGATTGCAGGGCTTCTGGTCCAGTCTCTGGATCTTTATCGTCAGCGT
Source organism: Fidelibacterota bacterium (assembly GCA_028718545.1). Classification (GTDB taxonomy): domain Bacteria; phylum Fidelibacterota; class Fidelibacteria; order Fidelibacterales; family Fidelibacteraceae; genus M50B103. Next base: position 25,198 of record JAQULT010000015.1, read on the forward strand.
CCTCTTATGCGGATTCCTCGTCCGGGGATTCAGTATCTACCAATTAGCCCTTATCCATATCAGTATCAATCTCATGAACCTTTTTGTGATTCCTTTTTTATTGGCGAAGACGGGGATCGGTAGGCGCTAGCTGCCGGCAATCGGTTAAAGGGATTAACTCAAATTATTTCAGTCAAATAATTTGAGTCAAAATAATTGACTCAAACCAATCCCCCGAATTTTGCATTGCAGACTGCAGCCCCTTTTCCGTATATTGCGGTCATGAAAAAGGAAATGTCATGAGCGAATTCTCCTCTATGCTCAAAAGCATGGTAGATTTTGTTTTTGACCGCCATCATTATATTATGGTCGCTATCTTTGTGCTGTTCCTGATCGTATTAATCATTATTCTGGGTGCAAATACGGGTGTTTCGCCCTATCCGCTTTCATCATGAAGTTATCATTTCTGCGTTTGATCTATAATATCTTCTTTCGGCTTTCGCCTTTACTGATCCTGGCGCTGATCGAACTCTCCTTGCGCTTTTTGGGCGCCGGCGATTCCTACAGGCTCTTTCAGCATACGGATGATAAAAGCCACTATGAGCTGAATCCCCTCTTTTACCAGCGCTTTATTTCAGCGGAACAATTCCCGGATATCCGGCTTCCGGAACAGCGTTTTCCCGCAGAAAAAAGTCCGGACAGCAAACGGATCTTTCTGCTCGCCGATCAAAGCCTCTTTGCCCTTATCCCCGATGCTCTGCAGAAGGCGCTTCTGGAGGATTTTTATGGCAGCGACAGCGTCAGATATGAGATCATTCAGGTTGCAGTGCCGCACGGGAACAGCTTCAGTGTCCGGCATCTCATACAGGAGATCCGGAAATATGAACCGGATGCCGCCTTATTGCTGACCGGGAACAATGAATTCTATGGAATTCCGCGAAAAAGCAACTGGATCAAGGATGCAGACAATTACTGGGGACTTAGAGCCTATGTGGCGATGAAGCAATTCCGCTTTTTCCAGGTACTGGAACGTTTTGTATATATCAAAAACGATCCCGCTGTCGCTTTCCCGCCGCCGGACCCCGATGCCTGGGCTGTGCCACGGGAATCCCTGAGCTACCGGGAGGTCCAATCCCTCTTTACCCGGAATCTGGAGAATATTGCGGACAAAGCGAAGTTCCCGGTCATTTTTGTCAGCATTCCCGTTAATCTGAAACAGGTCCCTTACCGCTCCGATTTTAAGGACAAAGAGTTGCTGGATGCGGATTTTGCCCGCGAATGCGCTATCCTGGTGAACAATGCGGACCGCTTTATGCTGGAACGCTGGATCCAGGAACTGCAGGCCTGGGAACCGGGAACGGCTATCGGCTACTACTGCCAGGCAATGATCCTGGAACGGGAAAAAGACAGCGATATGGCTTTGGAAAATTACCGAAAGGCCGCCGAAATGGACCTTTTCCGGGTCCGTAATGCGATCGCTTTCAATGCGGACATCCGTGAGATCGGCAGCAGGGAGAATGTTTTTTTGATTGATACGGAAAAAACCTTTCGGGAATACACGGAGGGAGGATTGCACATTAACCGTTATTTTGTGAACGGTATCACGTTAAATGAAAGCGGAAAACTTCTATTCCGTAAACTGCTGCGCGACGGACTCGTATCCTGTCTGCAACCCTGAAAAGAAAAGGAAAAAACATGGCTTCAATTACCTTTTTAGGAGCAACCGGGACCGTTACCGGTTCGAAATACTGCCTGCATCATGCGGACAGCCGGATCCTGATCGATTGCGGACTGTTTCAGGGTTTGAAGGAATTGCGTCTGCGCAACTGGGCAGATATGGGTTCGCTGGCCAGAGAACTGGATGCCATTGTGCTGACTCATGCGCATATCGATCATACCGGTTATTTACCGCGACTGGTCCGTCAGGGTTTTAATAAACCCGTATTCTGCACCGAAGCCACGCGCGATCTTCTTGAGATCATGTTGCTGGATTCCGCCCACCTGCAGGAAGAAGATGCCAAATATGCAAATAAAAAGGGATTCAGTAAACACAGACCGGCTTTGCCGCTCTATACCATCGAAGATGCGCAGAAAGCGATCTCTTTGCTGCGGGGACTGCCTTACGGACAGGAATTTGAGGCTGCGGCCGGCATCCGGGCGCACTTTCTTGACGCCGGCCATATTCTTGGATCGGCATTCGTTAGCGCAGAATGGCAGGAGGGAAGCGAAACGCGCTCCATCCTTTTTTCGGGAGATTTGGGCCGGCCGGACCGCCCCATTTTGAAAAATCCCGCAAAAGTAAAGGATGCAGACTATCTGCTTATCGAGTCGACTTACGGAGACCGCCTGCATCCCGAGGGCGATCCCAAAACGGAGATCAAACGCATAATCCTGGAAACCGTTCAACGCCGCGGAGTGATTGTGATCCCGGCCTTTGCCGTAGGACGTACGCAGGAACTGCTGTACCGTCTGCGCGAACTCGAGGACGAAAAGGCCATTCCGGTTATGCCGGTCTATGTTGACAGCCCCATGGCCATTAAAGCGACAACAGTCTATGAAAAGCACCCGCAGGTCTATGATCGTGAAGCGACGCGCCTGAGTGAAAAAGGGATCGAGGTCATGCAAACAACGCAGACCATTTTCACGCCCGGCGTGGAGGAATCCAAGCGCATCAACGAGCAGGATCAGCCCTGTATCATTATATCGGCCAGCGGAATGCTGACCGGCGGCCGTATCCTGCACCATCTGGCCCGGCGCCTTCCGCAGAAAAAGAACAGCATCGTTTTTGTCGGCTATCAGGCGGAAGGTACCCGGGGACGTGCATTGCAGGAAGGGAAAAGAGAGATCAAGATACACGGCATGCAGGTCCGGTCGGCTGCACATATCGAAACCATCAGCGATTTTTCCGCGCACGCGGATTACCGGGAAATTTTGAACTGGCTGGGTAATTTTGAAAAAGCTCCGCGCAGGACCTTTATTGTGCACGGCGAGCCGCAGGCAAGTGAAAATCTGGAAAAAAATATAAAAGAGGGGCTTGGCTGGGAGACTTATATTCCCCAATACAAGGAAGAAATACAACTGTAATGATAGATATAAAGGATTAAGGGCGACCCCGGTGTTTTTTTATTTTCGATTTGAGTCAAATAATTTGACCCAAATCCATCTCCCCCCCCCTAACACCTGCACAATTTTAATGACGTTAAGGCTGAATAAGCGCTTTTTTTACAGCTACCATAATGCATTTGCTGCTGATCGTGGCTCCTGTCACAATATCCACCCGGGGCTGCTGCTTTTCCAGGATGCGTCCGAGGATCTCAGGCGCTCCGTACCCCGGGCCGGAAGACTGCTCGATGATTCGGATCGAATCAATGTGATGTGCACTTACATAAACTTCCACATCGACAAACACGGGGATACTTCCGAATCTTGCGGAATAGGTACCATCTGGAATCTTTTGGAGATCGATCTCTTCAATTTCGGCATATTCCGTCTCGATCTCCCTGAACAGTGCTTTTGCCTGCTGCCCGAAGATCAGTATGCCGCCGGCAATGACCAGAGCGAATATCCCGATTACAACGAACAGTATAATAAGTCCTCTTTTCATTTTTCCTCCCGGTTAATTCTTTCATATTATCCGTTCTTAAAGACGTCCGATTTGCTTGAGTGCCCGGAATTTGACCCGGTACATTTGCAGGATATTGATCATCTTATCCTGTTCACGGAAACGCTCGGCATAGTGCTTGAACAGCGGTCTGCCGCTCATCCGGTACAGCAGTTCCAGCTGCGTGGCATGCAGGCGCTGATAGCCAATGGTCGCCGGATCGATCTCGGGATAACCCTCCCGGCGGCAGAGATTGTAACGTGACCAGTAGCCCAGATCAAATTCCGGCAACATGGCTTCCAGAGTGCTGAGGCCGGAGTCAAAGATCGTCCTGGCAGCTTCTTTCTCGGGGAAAACCCGGACAAAGTCATAAACACCCAACAGGGAAAAGATCATGCCGTTTAGAACCAGAACGGGTACGTCCGCAGGATATTCTTCATAAAAAGGTCCGGAAGACGTAAAACGGGTCACCCCGCCCTTGCTTACCGGTAAGGTAAAGGGGATCAGTGCCTTTTCGGCCGTTGTCAGATATGCCTTGTTCCCGCTTTGCTGATAGGCCCGCAGAAGAATGGATATGCCGCGCGCCTGGGCAAAGGCCGATTGCCAGGGACCCGGATTGCCGTAGGCGGGCAAAGGGACATCGCTAAGCCAACGCACGCCAAGCTCCGGGCTTTCTTCAGCGTTGGCAAGAAACCAGTCCGCAAATTTTATAAAGCGCTGCAAATCTTCATTGCGGCCGCTTTCCAGCCAGCTGTGCCAGACAGCCAGGCCCATCTGCCCGATCGAGATAGGAAAATAAACGTAATCCTTGTCGTGAACATCAATATAGGTTTTATTCAGAGGAATGCCGTTTTCATCAAAACGGCCGATCAGACGCTGGTCCTTGCCCCGGGCGATGCGTTTTTCCTCAAAAAGAAAATAGTAATGCTTTAGTTCCCGGCTCTGCAGATCAGCGGCGATGCGGTATGCCTGGCGCGGCCGGCGCATATCCTCCAGGAACTTCCCGGCCATAAAGATGATTTTTTTTACTTGACTCAAGTTACACCCTAAGATACAAGCAGAAGCAGTTTGGCGCAGATCAGGGCCGCATAGGTTCCCAGCACATAGCCGGCGATACCCAGCATCACCCCGACCGAAGCCAGCGCAGGATGGAAAGCCGAGGCTACAATGGGAGCCGAGGCGGCGCCGCCGACATTTGCCTGCGAGCCGACCGCCATAAAGAAGAGCGGCGCTTTGATCAGTTTCATGACCAGCAAGAGGATCAGCAAATGAATGGCCAGCCAGGTAAAGGCCATCGCGAACAGCGCGGGATATTCAAATACGGCCTTCAGATTCGCACTGGCACCGATCACGCCGATGAGCAGATACAGCATTACCGTGCCCAGCTTGGAAGCGCCGGCGCCTTCATAGTTCTTGACAGGCGTAAAGGAGAGTCCCACACCGATACTCGTGATGATAATGACCTTCCAGGTGGAATGCGAAATAATGTCGCCGACATCCGGAAGCGCGTTGCCAAGTAAATAAGCGATATAGGAAAAACCGAAGGCCATGGCCAGAAGGACAAAATAATCGGTCGTGGAAGCAATGCGGTTGGTCTTTTCCTGAAAATGCAGCACCTTGTCGCGCAGTTCGTAAATGGCGGAATTGTCCGCACCCATGCGCCGGTCGATCTTTTCCGATCTGCCCGCCAGGAAAAAGAGCAGTCCCGTAAGAATATTGGCGGCAAGTACGTCGACAATGACCATTACGCCCAGCATGGCATCCGTGGCGCCCACTGACTGACCGATGGCAATAAAATTTGCACCGCCGCCGATCCAGGATCCGGACAATGCAGCCATGCCCTTCCAGATATCCGGCGGCAGGGCGTTCTTATAGATCAGCAGGGCGATGGGACCGCCGATCACAATGCCCAGCGTACCGGTAAGGAACATAATCAGAGCTTTGCTGCCCAGCTTCAGAATGCCTTTGATATCCACAGCCAGCGTCAGCAACAGCAGCGCAGCAGGCAGGACAAAGGTCTTGATCTGGGTGTAAAGCGGACTGCTGTCGGGGATTACGCCCAGCGAAGTCAGAATGGTCGGGATAAAATAAGCGAACACCAGCGGCGGTACGATACCGAAAAAGCGCTTTCCCCAGGCTGTGTGGTTATTGATCGCGTAGATCAGCGCCGGGATAACCATCATGATTACCAGTAAACCGAATTGATCCTGAATCAGTATTCCTTCCATATGCTCCCTTTTATCGTTTGTAGATGCGTCCCGAATCTTCAATTACCAGCAGCGAATCCATTTCGGGAAAATCCGTTCTTGTGAGTATCTGCAGTTGACGCAGTGCCGTATTCCCGGGATCCAGAGCCGGATACCCGGGCCAGTGCTGGCGTATAGAAATGGCTTCCGCGAAGAGAAATACGCCCTCCTTGTCGGTATGGACCTTCATGATCGGCGCTACGCCGCGCGCACCGTCAAGGTTAAAACGCTTATAAGTGCAAAAATTCCCGAGGCTGTATGCAATAAAGCGGTCCTTGTACAATTCCACCGCCCGGGTCACGTGCGGCCCTGTCCCGAAAACGATATCGGCGCCTGCGTCGATCGCGGTATGGGCAAAACGGTAAACGTCACCGCGGATCTCACCGTTATAATTCTCGTTTTCCCGCGGGGTCCGGGCATAGGCCTCGCCTTCGCCGCCGCCATGGAACATAGCCACCACCACGTCACAATACCCGTCCAGCTCCGCGATGATCTTGCGGACCTTTTCGTACTCGTACATGCGTGCCGTAGCCCAGTGGGGCGAAAAGGCCGCAAAGCCGAAACGGATACCGTTGATCATAAAGGTATCCGACGGCGTATCAAAAATGCCGGCATGACGCAGTCCGGCACTGTCACAGACGGCCATCGTGCGCCGGTAACTTTCGTAACCCATATCCCGGACATGATTGTTGGCAAGACTGACTGCATCAATCCCCGCATCAAGAAGATGTGTGACGTAGGATTCGGGCATGCGGAAAATAAAACAACGCTCCGTCTTTCCCCAACAGTCCTTGGGCGTTCCGCCGGAATCCATCAGACAGCCTTCCAGATTCGCTACGGTCAGATCTGCAGAATGCAGAATGTCGCGGACCTGCAGGAACAGGCGTTCGGGATAGCGGGGCAGGGCGGAGGAATCGGGAAAAGATGTGCCAAGCATAATGTCGCCGACCCCGATCACCGTGACGGTGTCCCTGTCAGCGCCGGAAGCACCTGCACAGAACAGCAGGATAAGAAAAATAATAAAGTATGAACGTACGATCATGCGATTCCCGGAATTTCAAGGAATATAATACGATTTCAGCTTTACCGCAACCGTGTTTCCGTTTCCGCGGAATTTCATCGCCGCCCCGGTGCCCGCGTTTTCCTGCTCCGGAAATATATTTGTCGTTTTATCTTAGACGGAATAATGTTAAATTACTACGATACGGCAACATCAAGAAAAAGGGAATCTATGATCCGACTGATACTCCTGGGAGGACCCGGAAGCGGCAAAGGCACACAGGCCGACAGAATGAAAGAGCGCTATAAAGCGGTAAAAATTTCAACCGGGGACCTGCTTCGGGAAGAGATCCGCAGAGAAAGCGAACTGGGACGGCGCGCCAGGCAATTTATGGACAAAGGCGAACTGGTGCCCGACGATATCATGATCGGTATTCTGGACAAGATCACCCAGAAATTCGAAAGCCGGAAGCAGTCCTATATTCTGGACGGCTTTCCCAGAACCCTTCCCCAGGCGGAAGCCTTGCTGGAAATGTTGAAAAAACAAGAAGTTGCGCTAAGCTCCGCACTGCTGATCGATGTCCCCGAATCCGAACTTGTACGGCGGCTCTCTTCGCGCTGGACCTGCAAGAACTGCGGTGCGACCGTAGGTTATCCCGACGGGAAACCCCGTCATGCCGTGTGCGGACAGTGCGGGGGCGAACTCTATCAGCGTGATGACGATAAAAAAGAAACCATTCTGAATCGCTTGAAGGTCTACCGGAAGAATACCGAACCGCTGATCCGCTATTTTGAAGAAAAAGGATTACTGAAACGCGTGAACGGCTTTGGGGATCCGGACAGTATCGCCGCAGGTATTGCCGAAATCCTGGAGCATTTACCGAGAACATAAGGCAGGAATTATGTCGCCTTCGTTTTACATTACCACTCCGCTTTACTATGTCAACGACCGCCCGCATATCGGGAGCGCCTATACTACGCTCATTGCCGATATCATTGCCATGTATCACCGCATGAAGGGCGATGACGTCTATTTTTTGACCGGCACCGATGAGCACGGCCAGAAGGTCCAGCAGGCCGCCGAAAAGAACGGGATCAGCCCGCGTGAACACTGCGATCTGTACGCTGCGCGTTTCCGGGAACTCTGGTCCTATTTTAACCTGAGCAATGACGATTTTATCCGTACCACCGAAGAACGTCATGTACGCGTAGTTCAGACGGTTCTCCGGAAACTCTATGATGAGGGGCAGATCTATAAGGATACCTACGACGGCTGGTACAGCGTGGCGGATGAACTCTTCATTTCCGAAAAAGATTACCAGGAAGGAAAATACCGCGATGTGCGGAGGATCAGCGAAAGCAATTACTATTTTCGCATGAGCGATTACCGGGAGCGGCTGATCCGCCATATTCAGGAACATCCGGACTTTATTGCTCCCGAAAACCGCCGGAACGAGATCCTGGGATTCCTGAAACAGCCGTTGAAGGACCTCTGCATCAGCCGCCCCAAGGAACGTCTGTCCTGGGGTATAGAACTGCCTTTTGACGATCAGTACGTGACCTATGTGTGGTTCGATGCACTGCTGAATTACATCACGGCGCCGGGTTATCTGCAGGATGCGGAGAAATTCGACCGCTACTGGCCCGCGGTGCATCTGATCGGCAAGGATATCCTGACCACCCACTGTGTTTACTGGCCTGCCATGCTGATGGCGGCGGGACTTCCGCTGCCGGCAAAGATCTTTGCGCACGGCTGGTGGACCAGCGAAGGCCAGAAAATGAGCAAATCCCTGGGGAATTTTATCGATCTTGATACCATCCGGGAACACTGCGAACGCGTGGGCAAGGATATGTACCGCTATTTCATGGCTAAAGAAGGACCCCTGCAAAACGATTCCGATTTTTCCCGGGAGCGCTTTTATCAGACCTACAATTCCGATCTGGCCAACGATTTCGGGAACCTGGTCAACCGTATCTTCAAACTGATCGGAAAATTTTACGAAGGAAAGATTCCCACTCCGGCAAAATTCTCCCCGGATGAGGAGGCTCTGAAAGCAAATGCGGAGCAATGCCGCGTGAAGGTATTCGAATACCTGCAGGAATTGAATGTCAATGCGCTTACGGCCGAGATCCTGCGCTACGTTTCGTCGCTGAACCGCTATCTGGAGATCAAAGAACCCTGGAAACTAGCAAAAAATGATACGGCAGCGGCGGGAACAGTGCTGTATGCGGCTCTGGCTGGACTGCGTTTTTCCGCCGCACTGCTCTATCCCTTGCTTCCGGAGAAAATGCGGGAATTCTTTGCGATGCTGAACACCGGTGAAGCACCGGGAAGCGTCCTCGAATGGGATACGCTTCCTGCAGGCGTTCAGCTGCAGGAAATGATTGCCCTGTTCCCGCGTTTTGATCTCTCATTGCTGGAATCTTCCGCACAATAAGGTCCGGAGATCCGAAAGGACATTCCCGCATGTTGATCGATACCCATGCCCATCTGAATATTGAACCTTTTTGCACCGATCCGGAGCCCTTTATCGAACGGGCACAAAACGCGGGTGTCCGGTGCATTCTTGTGCCGGGGATCGATATCCGGACCTCGGAGATCGCCATTGGACTGGCGGAGCGCTTCGAAGGGCTCTACGCGGCCGTTGGCATCCATCCCCAGGATTCCGCCGCTGCGCCGGAGGATTATCTGAAGATACTGGAAGAACTGTCCGCGCACCCCAAAGTACTGGCCGTGGGAGAAGTGGGACTGGATTATTACCGTGATTATGCGCCCCGGAAAACCCAGCGCCGCATCTTCCGGGAGCAGATCGCATTTGCCCGGGACCGCAAACTTCCCCTGATCGTGCACAACCGCGAGGCCGATGCCGATACCTTTGCCCTGTTGGATGCCGCAGAATATTTTAACGCCCAATTCCATTGCTACGGCTCTGATGCGGCCTATGCCCAAAAAGTGCTGGAACGCGGTGCGCGGATTTCCTTTACCGGTGTTGTGACCTTTTCGCTGAAGGCCCGTGCCGTTCTTAAAACCCTGCCTCCGGAAAAACTGATGATCGAAACCGACTGTCCCTGGATGGCTCCTGCCCCGTACCGCGGTAAACAGAATGAACCTGCCTATGTCCGCGAAGTGGCGCAGGCTTTCGCAGAAGTGCTGGACATTCCTTATCACGAGATCGTGGAAATTACCGGTAAAAATGCGCTGGACTTTTTCCGGATCCCTCCTTTATGAACTTCCCCGCAAAAAAATCACTGGGGCAGCATTTTATGACGGACCCCAATATGATCCGTAAGATCATTACGGCGATCGCGCCCCGTGCGGGGGAACATATCCTTGAAATCGGACCCGGCAGGGGGGCCCTTACTGACCGCTTACTGCAAAGCGGCTGCCGCCTCAGCGCCGTTGAGATGGATACCGCCCTGGCCGCATACTGGAAGGATAAGGAAAAGCGGAAACCGGATTTCCGCTGTGTCGAAGGGAATATTCTGCGCCAGAACTGGCAGGAATTTTTCCCGCTGGATAAAGTCGTGGGTAATATTCCCTACAATATTTCCCGTGATCTGATGTACAAGATCTTTGATTATCACACCGGCATACCGCAGGCCTTTCTTCTGGTTCAGCGGGAATTTGCCGAAAAGCTTTGCTCGGACCCGGGCAAAGCTGCTTATGGCATACTTTCGGTCCTGACGCAAATCCTGGCTGAGGTCCGCATTCTCTTTTCCGTTCCCCCGGCTGTCTTTTCCCCGCCGCCCCGGGTGGATTCCGCCTTGATACACTTGCGCTTCAAGTCCGTTGATATTGATCTGTCCTTGCTGAAACACTGCGTTCAGACTGCTTTCATGCAGCGCAGAAAAAAACTCCGCAACAGCCTGCATGGCGTTTACTCTTCCGCTTTGGAAAAAGATTTCGAGTGGGATTCACGCGCCGATCTTTTGGCAGCGGACCGTTATCGGGAACTTCTGGAATTGCTCTGCCGCTTTCATGCGGGCAAATAGTATTCTCATCAAATAACGAAAAACCGGGAAAACAAAAAATCCTTTCCCATTGATCACGGGAAAGGATTCTTCAGGCAAGGCAAAAATTATTTTTTCTTCAGCCAGATCTGGCGTTTGTCCTTAAAAGCGTGACGCGGGACCTTGATCACATAGTAGATGATGCATCCCACAAGATACAGGAGGCAAAGGCCGAAGAACATCCAGAAATAGAGCCAGTTACCCGTTATGAAGGTCCTGACCGGCCAGGTCATGAACAAGATGAGCGGGATGGCAAAGATAAAGACAATACCCGCTCCCAGGGTGTAATCCTCGACGACGGGTGTCTTGAAATCGGGATCCACAACGCGCAATAAGGCAAGCCCGGTCGAGAGGGTCCCCGTTGAAACACCGAAGATCATCAGGGTACGGAAGAAACGATGAGTCCTGAAAAGGCGTGAGCCGATGAAGATCACCGACCAGACCGTAATAATACCGCCGATCACCGTGACGATCAGAATAGGCAGCCAGTAATTCGCAACGACGGCGATGGAAATGGCTGCGATCGCTGCCGTGACCATGATATCAACCAGGTAACCGGAGACACGATTCATCGTCATATTGTCCACGATATGCTCAGCCTTGACCAAAACCAGGAAACGGCGCATGAGCATACCCGTAAATGCGGCAAAGATGAAATTAATGCCCCAGAGGCTATCCGCCAGCTGCATGCCGGCATCCCCCGCAAGAGACAGCAGCAGCGTCAGCCCCTGCAGGAGAAGATAAGAGAGAAAGTAAGAAAAAACAACCAAGCCCGCGTGCAGGGTCAGCGTATCCACTGCTTCGCTTTCGGTAGTCAGATAAGAACCGATGGGTAGGTCCTTCCGGGTGTTGAAGAAGATTCCGCGCCGGGTTCCCTGGTCACCCATATAGGAGAGTTCTTCCGGTGTGATCCACTTGTTGCGTATCGCAAAATTGATCAGGTAGATACCGCCGAAACAGCAGACGATGAAGCCGATCGCGGCAAAGGTAAGTCCCACGGAACCCAGACCTTCGATGGACATCATATTTCCCCATGAAGTTCCGATCGATAAAGCCTGTCCCGGTCCCAATGCAAATCCCAGTGTCAGAAAGACCCCGAAACTGTGAAAAAGGTCCGGCCGGAAAGTGGCAATGATGCCGAGTGTCAACAGAAGACCGACAACAAGCTGAATGGAATACTGAAACAGCACTGCGACCGCCATCGGGGTGGCTCCGTCATTTTCCTTTGTTTTTTTCTGGGTATTTTTAAGGGTCAGGACCACAAAGGACATGCCCAGAAAATGGTAGGCAAGGTCCTTAAGTGAGCCGGTTTCAAAACCCAGCAGGGGAAAGACATAATTATACAGGGGTAAAAGTATAAATCCCGCCGTCAGTGCGTTCGGGATCAGGTATTTTTGGAAAAATTTTATTTTTGAGCGGATAAACGTGGCGATCAGTAAAGCAAGCGAAATGATCCCCAGGTTAATGAAGATATCCCATTTGAACATCATATTCCCTCCTTATTTAGTATGATAAAAAACCTAGAATTCTTTTTTCAGCGGTTTTTTGTAAAAGAGATAAAAGGAATCGTCATCGAGTGCAAATCCGGTTTGAAAGCGCCAGCCGTCCCCATTCAGGATCTCATGTTCATACTGCAGATCGTCCATGATGATATGATTGATCCCTTTTTTCGGCTGCAACGGCACCATTTTATTCATGATGGAATCGTCGTTGACAATACGGAGAACCTTGTGTCCCCATTCATGCTGACGTATTTGTTTGTTGTTCTCTTTCAATTTCAATCTCCGTTTAAAAATACGCATTTCAGCCCGAAATGGCAATCATAATATTTTGGAAAAAGGATATTGAAAAGCGTTTTATTCTTTCCGATAAAGCGCTATATTCTTGCACTGAACATCGTGAATCGTTAAGAAAGATAACACATCAATGAGCCTGCCTGATCTGATCTCATCCGTGCTGAATGTCGTCTGGGGACCTCCGATGATGGTCCTGCTCCTGGGAACGGGGATCTTTTTAAGCATCCGTTACAAATTTCTGCAGCTGCGGGGATTCAAGCATGCCTTCGGCATCTTGTCCGGCAAATACGACCGTGAGCGGGATCCCGGCGAGATCAGCCATTTTCAGGCGCTGACCACGGCACTGTCCGCGACCGTGGGCACCGGCAATATTGTCGGCGTTGCCGCGGCGATCATGATGGGCGGCCCGGGCGCGGTATTCTGGATGTGGGTTACCGCCTTTTTTGGCATGGCCGTCAAGTTCACGTCCTGTACACTTTCTGTCCGCTTCCGCAAAGTGGATGAAAAGGGCGTTGCTCACGGCGGTCCCATGCATTTTATCGAGATCGGGATGGGCAAAAAGTTTAAATGGCTTGCGGTACTTTACGCCGTTTTTACGATT